>CAZHBM010000011.1:0-19342 GCA_964529945.1 uncultured Anaerolineales bacterium
CTATCTGCATTGGACGTCTCCGTTCAAGCCAGCGTGTTGGAGTTGTTGGTTGATCTTCAAGCGAAGCACGATATTGCCTATCTGTTCATATCTCACGATTTGGCGGTTGTGCGGACACTGGCAGATCGTGTAGGCGTGCTCTATTGGGGTGGGTTGTGCGAAGTTGGCAGTGTAAATGAGATCTTCAATCCGCCCTATCATCCCTATACCCAGCTTCTGCTCAGTGCGGTTCCGGAGGCGGATCCCGATCAAGTGATGCCCCCCGCGCGCAAAGACATAGGCTTGCTCACAGGCGAACAGCGGCCGGCTTGCCCCTTTGCCGCCAGGTGCCCCTACAAGGTGGGGCCGGTGTGTGACGATACGCTTCCCCCCTGGCAGGTGCTCAGCGACACTTACACGCTACGCTGCCACATTCCGGTCGACGAGTTGTATCGCCTGACCGTTGCACCATTCGGTGAAGAGCCAGAGCCCCCGGCGGAACAAACTCTGAGCTGCTGTTCATGAGTGAAAACTGACGGGACAGAATCACCCTGTTTACACAACAAATTTAGTGTATCCAGCTGTATCTCTCATAGACCAGTCCTCCTCCTTAATCCGGGTTGGATCTTCAATGCAAGATTCAACCCGGATCCTTTTCTGGTCCAGATACCCGAAGATCGGCTGCATCCATTTATCACCAACCTGCACGGCGAGAACCGATGTAAAGATTGTGATGAATCACTTCGCCCCGGCCCACCTGGGGGATTACCTTGAATGAATGCGACAAAGAGACATCTTTCGATGGGTATGTCCCAAATTTCTTATGGGACAAATTGGACCTTGCGCCCACAAGAAACAACAAAGTGATAAGATCGGACGCCGGCTCTTTTGGCCCTCTACCAAGCAAATGAGACACTCTCTTTTCTGATCGATTCTTTGAGGTTTGGGGGGACAGGGTGTAATATATATCTCTATGTGCTGCCATCATACACCTGACAGATGTAACAACAAAGTTGTTCCCCTATCAGGTGCTTGTCTTGGGGTTTTGCGATGCCCGCCGGAGAGCAACTCAGCGGGACTTCGTACGTATAGTCTAGGAGAAAGGGTGCTAGGGTGACGGCGTGAAAACAAATGAGATGCCGCAAAATGGTAACGAACGGTCGCTGCCGGAAATCTTCGTCGATATGGTCGATGCACCGGCCAAGGCATTCAAGACCATATTCACGCGGCGTGGCGCCTGGATGTGGATCCTGCCGATCCTTGTCCTGGTGATTACGTTCGCCGTGGCGATGGTGGCCCAGGCACCCTATAGCGCCGAATTGGCCCAACAGCAGGCTCAGATCCGCATTGCCTCTTTGCCTGCCGACCAGGCCGAGGCGGCCCAGGCGCAAATAGACACCTTTACCTCGCTCCCCTTTGTTCTGGGCACCAGCCTGGTTTCGGGCCTGCTCATGATCTTGATCGGCTTGCTCGGCCAGTCGGTGATCTTTTATTTTGGCGCCATCGTCCTTGGCGCCGAGATCAAGTTTGGAGACACCTTCAAGATGAGCGCCTGGAGCCGGTTGCCGCAGGCGCTCCGCTATCTGGTGCTGGGGCTGTTTATGTTTATCTCCGGGCAACAGGTACGCTACCCTGGATTGTCCAGCCTGGTGGCCACCGGTGATATAATGAAAGATGGGCAAAACCCACTGACGGCCGTGTTGGGGATCATCGATCCCTTCTGGATCTGGCACCTGTTTTTGGCGTTGGTCGGTTTGTCGGTGCTGGCTAATTTCAAGCGTTCCAAATCGCTGGGATTGACGATTGCCTACGCCGTAGTGTCGATAGTTGCCGTCGGTCTGCCGGTCCTGCTGGTGGGTGGATTGGGAAGTTAGCCGTGGGCAGCAGTCCCCGCAAGGGAATAAATGGATTCCATGAAGGAACATTGAATGAGACGCATTATTATAATCGCGGTGATTCTTATCGGCGTGGTGGGTGTGACGGTGGCCGGGTTTTCTTTGCTGAGCCCCAAAGCGTACGACATCGCTGATGACCCGGAAGTGGAAGTCATCGACGTTGGGCGCGATACAATCCTGGCGACAGTCAATGCCGCCGGGCGCATCGAACCCGAGCAAGAAGCCAAGTTGAACTTCGAGATCACCGCCATCGTGGAGGAAATCCCCGCCAGGGAGGGTCAAAGCGTGGCGACGGGCGACGTGTTGGCCCGGCTGAGAACGCAAGAGCTGACGCTTTCTGTTGACCGCGCGCGCGCCGACCTGGCACGCGCCGAGGCGCAGTTGCAGCAATTGTACGACCAGTCTACCGTCGAGGCGCTGGCGTCGGCTCGCGCCGAGCTTAAGAGTGCCTCGGCTCAGTTGGATAAGCTGTACGAACCGGCCGGCGCCTCCGATATCCTGGCGGCTAAGCTGGCAGTCGAGAGTGCCCAGGCCACACTGGACCAGTTGCTGGATGGCAAAGACGAAAACGAGATCACGGTAGCGGCGGCCAATTTGCGCAAGGCCCAAGTGGCCTTGAAGGAGGCCCAGTCGGCTTACGACCAGGTTGCCTATCGAGGTGACATCGGGTCGTTGCCACAGGCGTCCCAATTAGAACAAGCCACCATCGATTACGAAACCGCCCAGGCGAACTATCTGCTGGCCGTGAGCGACCCGGACAATTCCGAGGTGGCTAATGCCCAGGCCAACGTGGCCCAGGCTGAGGCGAATCTGTCCAGTTTGCTGGAAGACCCTGACGCGGCTGAGGTGGCCGCCGCCGAAGCGCGGGTGGCGCAGGCAAAAGCCAGCCTGGCCCAACTGGAAGACGGGCCGACTGAAAGCGACGTGGCTGCTGCCCAGGCCGCCATTGACGCCGCCAGGGTTGGATTGGAGCAGGCCGACCTCAACTTGAGCCGGGCAGTGCTCAAATCGCCTATCGACGGTGTCGTTTCCGAGGTCAACGTGGCCGTAGGGGAGAGTTCTGCCACCCGTACAGGTGACACGACCGGCAATCAGGCTGCTTTTGTGATCACCGACCTGTCGGCTTATCACGTCAAAGTCGATATCGACGAGCTGGACATCGGCCGCGTGCAGGTGGGCCAGACGGCGATGATCTCCGTCGATGCGCTGACGGATGAGGATTTCCAGGGACGCGTGACCGACATCGCCCCTACGCCGCGGGAAAACACCAGCGGCATTGTGGCCTACGAAGTCGTGATCAGCCTGGACAGCCACGACCCACGGCTTCTGCCCGGTATGACGGCTGACGCCACCATCGAAACCGAACGGCTGGAGGACATCGTGGTGGTCCCCAACCGGGCGGTCAGCATAGACCGTGAAAACGGCGTCCCGGTGACCTACGTCGAAAAGATAGACGAGCAGGGACAGCCGGTGCGGACAGAGATAGAGCTCGGACTGCGTAACGACACCGTCAGCCAGGTGCTCAGCGGACTGGAAGATGGTGACCGTATCATTATTCGCGGCGCAGACCGGCGCGAGCAACTGCAACGCGTGTTCCAGGGAGGCGGATGAGTGGGCTATGTGATTGATGCCCGCGATCTGACCAAAGCCTACCAAATGGGAGAAATGCGGGTTAATGCCTTGCAGGGGGTTTCATTGCAGGTGGAAGCCGGGGAGCTGCTGGCGATCATGGGCGCTTCCGGTTCGGGAAAATCCACGCTGATGAACATCCTGGGCTGCCTCGATCAACCGACTTCGGGCGAATACCTGCTGGAAGGCGTGCCGGTCGATCAGCTTGACGACGATGAACTGGCGCAAATTCGCGGCAAGCGGATCGGCTTCGTCTTCCAGAGCTTCAATCTGTTGTCGCGGACGTCTGCCCTGAGCAATGTCGAATTGCCCCTGATCTACAGCGGAGTCGTCGGGCGCGAACGCCGTCAGCGGGCGGTGGCTGCCCTCGAGTCCGTCGGTTTGGGAGACAGGTTGAATCATCGTCCCAACGAGCTTTCGGGAGGCCAGCAACAGCGGGTAGCCATTGCCCGGGCGTTGGTCAACAACCCAACCATCATCCTGGCCGATGAGCCGACGGGCAACCTCGACTCACGATCGGGCATTGAGATTATGGCAGTGGTACAGCGGTTGAACGAGGAGCGTGGTATCACCATTGTCTTCGTGACCCACGAGGCGGACATCGCCGACCACACGCGTCGTATCGTCCGGTTGGCGGACGGTCGTGTCGTCGACGACCAACCTGTGCTCCAGCAGCTCAGGGCGAGCGAGGAGTTGAGTTAGATGTATCTCAAGGAGAGCGCACGCATAGCTTTGCGCGCCCTGGCTGCCAACAAGCTCCGTTCGGCGTTGACGATGCTGGGCATCATCATCGGCGTGGGTGCGGTGATTGCGCTGCTGTCGGTGGGGTATGGGTTTCAACAGTATATCTCGCAGCAGTTTGAGGGATTGGGATCCAACCTGTTGTTCGTTTTTGCCGGCCAGATCGATCAGTCGAGTCCGTCGCGCGGCCAGCGCACCCAGCCGTTGACGATGGGCGACGCGGAAGCGATGGCCGATCCCTTCCTGGTGTCAGACGTGGTGGCTGTGGCACCTGAGTACTCGCGGTCGGCCACGGTGACGCGTGGCAAGCAAGAGCAGTATACGACGGTGAGCGGGGTCACGCCGGACTACGAATCGGTGCGCAATTTCATGCCCGCTCTGGGAACTTTTATCTCTCAGCAAGACGTCAACGGCCGCTCGCGGGTGGCCGTAATCGGTGCTACAGTGGCCGAGGAGCTGTTCGAAGAAGGCGAGTACATTCTCGACCAGACCATCAAGCTGAATGACGTACCTTTCCGGGTGATCGGCGTCCTGGAGGAGAAAGGTGGGGGGGCTTTCGGGAACGAGGATAACGTCGTGTTAATCCCGATCAGCACCGCCCAGACACGGCTGTTTAACGCCGGTGCGGTTCGCGGCGATTTGATCATATCCGTCATCTACATCCAGGTCCAATCCCAGGACAAGATGGAGGCGGTGGCCGACCAGATCACCCAGGTTTTGCGCGACCGGCACCGCATCAGTTTCAAAGATGACGATGATTTCACCGTGGTCAATCAATCAGATTTGATCGAGGTGTTTGGGGAGTTCACGGCCGTCTTCACGCTGGTATTGGGCTCCATTGCCGGCATATCACTGGTGGTAGGTGGCATTGGCATCATGAATATTATGCTGGTGTCAGTCACTGAAAGGACGCGCGAGATAGGGATTCGCAAGGCCGTCGGCGCCCGCCGGCGTGATATCCTGCTCCAGTTTCTGGTGGAGGCTATCGTACTGGCGATGCTGGGAGGCTTCCTGGGCATTGGATTCGGTTATCTGGCTTCCCTGCTGGTTGCCAGTCTGGCCAACCTGAATACCGTCGTGCGCGTCGACGCCGTGCTGCTGGCGACCGGCTTCTCGGCTGCCGTCGGCCTGTTCTTCGGCATCTATCCCGCTACCCGGGCGGCGCGGCTCAACCCGATCGATGCCCTGCGATACGAGTAGGATTGATACAAATAATTTAGGAGATGGATTGTGCGTTTAGAAGTCAATTCGAATCAAACCAGAAAAATGGCCGAGCATCTACGCCGGCTGGACTGGAAATCCAGTGGGTTTCCGGTCTTGGAGAATGCACTCAAAGTCAGCGAACCGGCCCACCTGGCCGATTTTTTCTTTTTCAATTCAGCTCTGCTGTTCGATTTCTACGGTCTCGAAACCGAGCTGGACGGGGTGAAGATGAAGGGGTCGGATCTATTTCTTTACTTCGCCGGACGCAAAGAACAGCAGGACCCCGGATTCTTCACCGCCGAGCGAATGGCCAATTTGGAACTGGACGAGTACCTGGCGGCTTATGCACCGGACGGCGACCCGGCTCACAGCCTGATCAACCGCGCCCAGGAGCGGGTCGACATCCTGCGCGATCTGGGCCGGGGACTGCTGGAGCAGGTCGGTCCGCCCGACGGCGACCCATACATCTTCCAGCGCCTGCTTGCCGCCTGCGACGGGCAACTGCATCCTGCCCAGGGGACCGGATTTCTCGACCGCCTGTCCAAGTTCAAAGGATATAGCGACCCGCACCACAAAAAAGCCTTCGTGCTGTTGAAGATCCTGGACAAGTTGGGCCTCTTTTCCGCTTTAGATCGCAACAATCTTTACATCCCCGTCGATTACCACCTGATTCGGATGGCGTTGCGGACCGGCCTGGTCACGGTCACCGACCCGGATCTGGCCGACCAATTGCGTTCACGCCGGGAAGCCAGCCAGGAGGACGACGACGAAATCCGGCAGGTGGTCAAGCAGGCGTACAAAGAAGTGGAAAACGGCTCGGGGATCGACGTGTTTGTGCTGGACGAGATCTTCTGGACGATTGGGCGCAGTTGCTGCCACTATGCGCGGCCGCCTCGGTGTAGGACCTGCGACTTCACCGATTGCACGGTGATAAAATCCTTCGACTACCAATGTCCGGGTCATTGCCCGCTGGCGACCATTTGCCTGGGGGCCGGGGACGAAGCCTACAGCGGCCTGTTTGAGCCGAACGTGGTCACAACCTACTACTAGGCCGGCGCCGATGATCCGATTTTCCGTTACCGGTGAGGTGTCGCTGGACAGGCTGGAACAGCCCGGCCAGGTCACCTGGCACGGGTTGGGAGGCTGCGCGACCTATCTATCGCTTGCGCTGGCCCGCATGGGCGGGCAGGTGATGTTTGCAACGGTCGCCGGCCGTGATTTCGTGGACGAGTGGCTGTTGCCCCTCCAGCAGGCGGGCATTGAGCTTAATCTGCAACGCCTACCCGATACGACGGCCCGCCTGGAGCTGGTCTACAACCCCGAGGGCGAGATCGTTGACCTGTCCTTTTGTGCCGGCGTGGAAAAACAGCTTCACATGGATCTCCTGCCCGACAACTTCTGGGCCCGGCCCTGGGTATTGGTGGGCACCTCGCCGCATTCGTTTCAGCAGCAGGTGATAACCCGAGCCAAGCAGGCCGGCCAACGGACGGTCCTATCTACCCAGGGAGAGTTCGACGATTTATGGCATTTGCTGGCTCCTATGGTGCCCCTGTTAGACGTGTTGTTCATCAACAGCCGCGAAGTGGTCAATCTGCGCGGTGGCGGGTTGTCAGCCGAGCTGGCGCACCTACGTCATTTGAACCCGGCACTGACCTTGCTGGTAACCTGCGGCCGGCGGGGCGCTTTTTTGATCGAGGGCCAGACGCTGTGGCACGTGGATGCCAATCCGGCGCAAGTGGTCAACACGACCGGCGCCGGCGACACCTTTGCAGCCACTTTTCTTGCCGCCTGGACGGGCGGGCATCCGGTCGATGTAGCGCTGCAGCAGGCTTCGCTGGCGGCGTCGCTGACGTTGGGGCAGATGGCCCATAGTGGCATCCCGACCCGCGACCAGGTGCAGGCCACCGGCCGGCAGCATGCTGCGCTGGTCCGGTCCTGGCCCCTTGGTTCGGCTGAAAGCAACCGCCGGCTCGATCAAGAGGACCAACACTGCCACCACGCCATCGACAAGACGGTGAACCGTTGACCGTTGGCATCACTTTGATTGTGAACGGAACTCTGCTCGCATAATGTTTTGACAGGAAAATAGAATCAGGTAGACTTTTGTTTCTCGGAGTAGAAGCTCTCTCACGCCGAGATACAAAAAAGAGATATAGCCGGCCGCCGGCTCACGCGAACATCTACCAAGAACATGCGACCCACCCAAGATATCCCTTTCGTTGACACCCACATTATGATCGGGTATCATTTTGTTGTTCGAGCACCGGTGCGAACATTTGCGCCGCAAACGTCCTTGATAGCTAAGGAGAGGGGAAGCAACGATGCAGGTAGACCCATCGATTTTCAAGGCTTATGACATTCGCGGTATCTATCCCGAAGAGCTGAACGAGGACATCGCCTACGCCATTGGTCGTGCTTTTGCCAGCTTCCTCGAGGTGGACACGGTTATCGTCGGACGTGATATGCGGCTGTCCGGCCCCCAATTGTTCGATGCCGTCACCCGTGGTTTGATGGATCAAGGGGCCGACGTGGTCGACATTGGTATGGTGAGCACGGACCAATACTATTTTGCCTGCGCCACCCTGCAGGAGGCCGGCATGATGGTGACCGCTTCGCACAACCCGGCGCAATACAACGGTTTCAAGATGGTGCGCCATATGCCGCACCTGCTCAGCGGTGATCGGGGCATCCAGGATCTGCGCCACCTGGTGGAAAGTGAGTCCTTTGGCAAAGCTGCCCGCAAGGGCAAGATGACGTCCAAGGACCTGAGCGATCAATTTGTGACCAAAGTGCTCAGCCAAATCGACGTCTCGGTTTTGAGCCGGAAAAAGGTGGTGGCCGACACGGGCAACGGCATGGTCGGCCCGATTCTGCAGCGTGTCTATCGTGAGCTGCCGGTCGAGCTGATCGGCATGTACCTGGATCCGGACGGCAGCCTGCCCAACCACGGGCTGGACCCGTTGCAGCCTCAAAATCGGGCCGAGTTGCAGCAACGTGTGGTCGCCCAGAAGGCGGACATCGGCTTTGCGTTTGACGGTGATGGGGATCGCTTCTTTACAATCGACGATAGAGGGGAGTTCGTGTCCGGCGACTTTCTGACGGCCTTGATGGCGCGCTATTTCCTGGCCCGGTATCCGGGCGCCAGGGTCATATACGACGTCCGCGCCTCGTGGGCGGTTCCGGACCTGATCCGGCAGGCGGGCGGCGTACCGCTGATGGAGCGGGTGGGTCACGCCTTCATCAAGGAGCGCATGTCACGCGAGGGAGCCGTGTTTGCCGGAGAGGTGACCGGTCATTACTATTTTAAGGACTTCTTCTCTGCCGATTCGGGCATCATCCCTTCGTTGGTGATCCTCGAGATGCTGTCGCGGCAAGGAGTCAAGTTGTCGCAGTTGCTGGAGCCGCTGGAAGCCAAATACTTCATCTCGGGCGAGATAAACACGCGTGTCAGCGGTGACCCCAAGGTCAAGATGCAGGAGTTGGCCGGCAAGTATGCGGATGCCGACGTTTATTGGCTGGACGGCGTGTCGGTCGTCTATCCGGATTGGCATTTCAACGTGCGCCCCTCAAACACCGAGCCGCTCTTGAGGTTGAATTTAGAGGGCACCTCGCACGCGTTAATGGAAGACAAACGTGACGAAGTGCTGACGCTCATCCGCAGTTGATGGGTGCGGGTTGGCTAGGGGACTACCTGGAACAGGACGATCAGGCCGATTACGGTTACGCTGAGGAACTCAATCAGTGCCCGGCGGTTGAGCCGTCCCAACAGGTGCTGTTGGCCCAGGCCGGTGAACAGGTAGTACAGCAACAGCAGCCACAGACTGGCGGTCAGTGACGGAATACGCCAGTAGTTGAGCGCCCAGGTGCTCTGACCAAGCACCAGGGCGACGATTCCGGCGTAAAGCCAGGCTCGACCCGGTTTAGCGCCGGTACGAAGTTGTGACAGGGCCAGCAGGCCGGTGACCAGCATGATGCCTGTGGCAGACAACAGGCTGCGACTACGAGACTGGTAGATGGTGAAGAAGAATCCGAAGGCCACACTGTAGCCGATCAAGTTGAGCCAGATCTGTGAGGCTGCGGACCAGCGATCGTTGGCTTCGAGAACGTGGTATTCGGCCAGCATGGTGAACCAGAGCACAAGACCGGCCACGCTGATTGTGATCGTCCACCACAACACCGTCACTGCCAGCCAGGGCAACACCAGCGTGGTCACGATTACCAAAAGGGCCGGCAACAGCCAATAGGAAAGCGAATTAGTGGTGGCGGTGGGCAGTGAACCGGCCCGGCTGCGAATGATGGCCCGGGTGCCGGTGCCGGCCAGGCCACCGAGCAGCAGTGCCATCAGCCAGCGTTCGGAGACCAGCAACGTAAGCGGGGAGCCGAAAAGCGTTAGCTCGACGGCTCTTGTGGGGAGCTCTATGAGAAGGTAGGCCAGCAGCCCAAGCATTATCAGGCTGACCACCATACTGATACGTTCGTAGACCGACATCGCATTCGATATCCTGAAAGATTTGACGCAGCGAGATTGTATACGGGCTTCTATTTGATGTCAAGCATGTGCCATTTATGAGTCTGCTAACATTGTTTTTTGCGCTCTTCGGATGGTTGGTGGGTGTATTCATCAACTATGCTGCTGATGTGCTGCCTGCCCATCGCGAATTGGGGACTGCGCCTGTCTGCCGTAATTGCGGCTCTGCCCGATCTCGGCGCGCCTGGAGCGGTTTGGTGGGCTACCTTTTTGCCAAAGGGGAATGCCGCAGTTGCGGCGCGCCCCTGCCTTTGCGTTCGGTCCTGGTCGAGCTGGCTATGCCGGCCATATTTGTCGGATTGTTGTGGCGCTACGGGCTGTCGGTTCATCTGGGCCTGGTGAGCCTGTTCAGCGCCGTCCTGGTATTGGTGACGGTGACCGATTTGGAGCACCACCTCATCCAGCACGTGGTTATGGTACCGGCCATACTGCTCGCCATAGGCGGTGCTTTCTTCAACCAGGACATGTCGGCTACGCGGGCACTATTGGGCGGTGCTGCCGGCCTGTTGGTAATGTACGCCATATTCCTGCTGGCACAGCCTATGGCCAAGTTGATGGGCCGTCTGACCAAACGCCAGGTCAGCGAAGTGCCTTTCGGCTTCGGTGACGTCACTCTGGGCGCCTTCGTGGGGCTGATAACCGGTCTTCCAGGCGTATTCCTGGCACTGATCATCACACTCGCCTCTGGCGGCATCGCGGCTGCGGTTTTTTTGCTGGTCAAGGCGGTGATCCAGCGACGTTACACGTTGTTTTCCGCCATCCCTTACGGGCCTTTCCTGGCCCTGGGAGGATTCATTATGATGGTCTACGGGCCGCAAATCCTGCAATGGTATATGACCGGCGGCCTGTAGGCTGGGGCGTCCGTCTTCTTGAATGTTAGAAGGCTGATTGCCGGCCCTGTTTGTCTGCCTACCGGCAAAATTCAAAAGAGATAAAGCCTGCCGGCGACTCTTTTGGCCATTCACCAAGAAATGGGAACACAATCCGGCCTGTTGATTGAATTGACTTAGGCCGGGGTCCGTGTTAAAATCAATATGTTAAAATATCTCAAACAGGAGCTTGTATGGCAGATAGCAAAGAAAAACTGGTCCTTGAAGGGACTGTGGTGGAGAGCTTGCCCAATACTACCTTTCGGGTGGAATTGGACAGTGGACACGAAGTGTTGGCCTACCTTTCCGGCAAGATGCGAAAATATTACATCCGTGTGCTGCTCGGCGACCGGGTTCGGGTCGAGTTATCCCCCTACGATCTAGAGCGGGGCCGGATCGTTTATCGCTTCAAGAAAGTCCCGGCGGGCGCGCCGGCCAGTTCTGAGGCCTCCAATCGCTAGTTGGCGTCTCTTTATGAGTGTTTTTGCCTGGTGCACTCTTCCTCAAGGACGTGAGCGTCCTTTTTTTGTTGGATGATCTAGACTCATATGAGTGATGACTCAGGAGACCGTCGCCGGTCGCAAGACGGCGATTCGGATAACCAGGGGTGGTCGATGGATAGCCACCCCACCAAGCCCCGCCCGCGCCAAACATTACAGCCCGACCACACCACCCAGAGGATAAGCAGGCAATACCTCGATTCCAGGTATCGACAACCGCCGTCCACGCGACAGATTCCTGACGCAGGCCGTTATTCGTCGACGACGGGCGCCGGCCAAACGCGAGTCCAACCGCCGGACGAAAGCCGGCCTTACCCCACCTATTCATCCACGCCGCCGGCTTCGGAACGGCCGCAGGGCGGTCGTTGGTTGCGACGGCTCCTGATCTACGGAACTGTTGCCGCCGTGCTGATGTCGCTGTTGGGCGTGCTGGTGGGGGTGGTGGGCTATTATTATATCGCCATCCAGTTGCCGTCCCCCGAAGAGCTGGAAACTCGCACTTTCACCTTCGCCAGCAGCCAGATATATGACCGCAATGGTCGTCTTATGTGGGAGCTGATGGATCCCACGGCCGGCCGGCGCACCTGGGTGCCGCTCAGCCGCATTTCTCCTTACCTGCGTCAAGCCACCATTGCCACCGAGGACCGCTTCTTCTACGCTAACGTAGGCGTCGATCCGATTGCCATCGCCCGGGCCGCCTTTTACAATACCAGCGAGGGCGAGATTGTGAGCGGTGCCAGCACCATCACCCAGCAGTTGGCACGCAACGTCCTGTTGGACCCGGAAGAGCGGAACGAAGAGACACTGTCTCGAAAAATCCGCGAAGCGGTTTTGGCGACGGAGTTGTACCGCCGATATCCCAAAGACAAAATCCTGGAAATCTATCTCAACCAGATATATTACGGCAACCTGGCGTATGGAATCGAGGCTGCCAGCCAGACGTATTTCAACAAACCGTCCAGCGAACTGACGTTAGCCCAGGCGGCCCTTTTGGCCGGCCTTCCACAATCGCCGGCCATCTACGACCCGATTGTCAACCCTGAGGCGGCCAAGGCCCGCCAGCAGGTGGTTTTGAACTTGATGAATGAAGCCGGCGCCATCACCCCGGCTCAGGCTGTGGCCGCTTACCAAGAGGAATTGGTCTACAGTCCGCCGCTGGTGCAGTTCGAGGCGCCGCATTTCATCACCTACGTGAGACAGTTGGTGGAGGCCAAGTACGGACCGGACCTGTTGTACCAGGAGCCGGGAATCCGTATCCAAACCACGTTGGATCCGCGCATTCAGGCCATCGCCGAAGAGGAAGTCGTCGCCCAGGTGGAGGCGCTGCAGGGCAAGGACGTCACCAACGCGGCGGCGCTGGTTTTGAATGCCAAGACCGGTGAGATTCTGGCCATGGTCGGCAGCAAAGATTTTAACGATGAGGCGATTGACGGCCAGGTCAACGTTACCCTGCGACCGAGACAGCCCGGTTCGGCTTTGAAACCGCTTACCTACCTGGCGGCCTTCGAGCGCGGCTGGACGCCGGCCTCGCTGATTATGGACGTTCCGGTGGTCTATCCCGACGGCAGCGGCGGCGAGTACCGGCCGACCAATTACGACAACAAGTTCCGCGGACCGGTGCTGGTGCGCCAGGCATTGGCCGAGTCACTCAACATCCCGGCCCTGAAAACACTGGAATTTGTCGGCATTCCGGCATTGAAGGAAATGGCCTCCCGCTTGGGCATCACGACCCTCACCCGTGACGATTACGGACTTTCGCTCACGTTGGGGGGGGGAGAAGTGACCTTGCTTGAATTGACCAGCGCCTACCAGTCGATGGCCGATGGTGGCTTGCGCGTGCCGCCGGTGGCGATTCTGCGCATTAGCGACAGCCTGGGGCGCCTGATCGAGGAGTATCACCCGCCCGAAGGAGCCTACGTCCTGCGCCCCGACCACGCTTACCTGATCACCAACATTCTGGCCGATAACCAGGCCCGTGCACCCGTCTTTGGCCAAAACAGCGCGCTGAAATTGTCACGGCCGGCGGCTGTCAAGACCGGCACGACCAACGATTACCGCGATAGCTGGACGGTTGGGTATACGCCTGATATCGTGACCGGCGTGTGGATGGGCAATTCCGATAACACCAAGATGCAGGGCATAAGCGGAGCCACGGGAGCCGGCACGATCTGGCACAACATTATGGAACGCAGCCTGGTCGGCGTTCCCGTGCGCGATTTCATACGTCCGGCAAATGTCGTGGAGTACGAGATTTGTGCCGATTCGGGCACTTTGCCCGGCCCGGTTTGTCCCGAGCGAAAGACAGAGATTTTTGCCCAGGATCAGCCGCCCCTGGGACCGGAACACGATATCCACCAGATGTTGCGCATCGACGTCAACGCCAATTGTGTCGTCAGCGGTGACGTAGCGTCGGGGTCGATCGAGGAACGGCTGTACCAGGTTTACCCGCCCGACGGCAGACAATGGGCCATCGAGCACGGCATCGAACAGCCGCCGCTGGCCTGCCCGGACAGCCTGGGACGGGCCGAGGCCAGAATCACCTGGCCGCCCGATGGACAGACGGTGGAAGGCATGATCCCGATCCAGGGCGTGGCCGTGGCGGCCAACTTCTCTCAATACGTGGTTGAATACGGCGTCAGTTGGTCACCGCAGGCGCTGGGCAAAGTGGCCGGCCCGTTTTACGCGCCGGTCGAAGGCGGGGTGCTGGCCGAGTGGGACACGCGCCAGCAGCCAAACGGCCCCTACACGTTACGCGTCGTGGTGTCGGATCAGATGGGCGGTACCTATGAAGGGCGCACCACCATCGTCATCAACAATCCTACGCCTTCGCCGACGAGCACGGGCACGCCCAAGCCGGCGACCGACACGCCCACGGTCACACCAACACAATTGCCGGTAACGCCAACGTTCACCTCCGTGCCGCCCAGCGACACGCCGACGGTGACCGTCACGGCACCGCCGCCCGATACGGCTACGCCGCTGCCGACAATTACCAACACGCCGCTACCGACGCCGGCGTCGACAGCCACCGCTACGGCAACGCCTTCACTGACGCCGCCGCCGGCAACGGCAACGGCCACGGCCACGGTCGCCCCCACGCTGACGGTTACGACGACAACGTCTTCTTCAGAGGATTGAACCGGCGGGGTTCAGGCTAGGTCTCGTCTTGCCATTCGTAGAAAACGGCCGCCGCGGCTGCCAGGCCGGCTGTCTCAGCCCGGAGAATGCGGGGTCCCAGGCTGACGGTTGGGATCTGGTACCGGCTGGCGATCTGGATTTCCTCTTCCGAGAAGCCCCCTTCCGGCCCCACGAAAAGGTTGATGGCCGGCGAGGCCGGCGCAGACCGGCGGTAGTCACCCAACACGTGTTTTAGGGTGACCGACTGTTCGTCTTCCCACAAGAGCAGGCTCAGACCCTTCTCGTCGGCCACGCGTTGGCAGGCGGCGGGATAGAGCATCGGTGATTGCAGGCCGGGCAAACGGGCGCGCCGGCTTTGTTCGGCGGCTTCCTGGATGATTTTCTGCCAGCGGTCGCGCTTGCGGTCCACATCCTGCAGATCGCCCACCAGGGAGCGATCGCAGACGACCGGGATAAACTCCGCGACACCAAGCTCGGTGCCTTTTTGTAGCACCCATTCGAACTTGCGGGCTTTGAGCACAGCCTGGTAGAGGGTGACCTGCACGTTGGCTTCGCGCTTGGAAGGCGTTTGATGAACGACCCGGCCCGTGACCTGTCCTGCGTTGACCTGTGTCAGTTCGACTTCCCGCTCCGTCTGCGAGTCATCGAGGACGATGATCCGGTCGCCCGGTTTTTTTCGCAGCACGTTCCTGATCTGGTGGGCCGTCTCTCCCGACAGCCGGACCAAATCGTCGCCCAACGCTTCCGAAGGCACAAAGAAACGGTGCAATGTCATAAGCGGATCATCTTTCCAAAAGCAGCGCCGCCCAATCCGAATCCAGAAGTGTGCGTAGCGGCTGCAGGCCGTATTGCTGCATAGCCTGGCTGACCTCTTGTACCTGGCGGGAGGTGATACCGCTGAGGATCAGGCTCCCTCCCGGCCGCAGGTGGCGCTGAAAGGCTGCCGCCATTTCTATCAGCGGTCCGGCCAGTATGTTGGCCACAATGACGTCCCAACCAACACCGGAGAGTTCGGCAACCGGTTCGTTTTCTCCGGTCAGGGAGCCCTGGCGGACGGAGATGGCCGCTTGCTGCTCGTTCAAATCGATATTCTGAAGGGTGACACGGACGGCCAATGGATCGGTGTCCAGGGCCAGCACGCGGCCGGCACCTAATTTGGCGGCAGCAATCGCCAGGATGCCGGATCCTGTGCCGACATCCAACACTTGTGCTTTGGGTTGGACGGTGTCCTCCAATGCCTGGAGGCAGAGGCGCGTGGTTTGGTGCAGGCCGCTGCCAAAAGCCATACCCGGATCGAGTTCGATGACCAGGTCGGCCGGGTCAGGTTCGTAGCTATGCCACGACGGCTTTATAACGATGTGCCGCCCGATGTGCATCACCTGGTAGCTGGCTTTCCAGGCCTCCGACCAGTCGGTTTCGGCCAGGACGCGCCGTTGAAGGGAACTCAAAAGGGATTTGTCTTTGGCCGGCTGCACCTGATCGGCAAGCGCTAGACCGATCTCGATCTGGCGCAATGGTTCGATATCACCGGCCGGGACGTAGGTCTTGATCAGCATATGCGGCATGTCGTCTTCGTCATACACTTCCTCTACGACACTTCCCCCACGTCCCCAGCGGTTGAACACGTCTCTGATGACCGGCAACAGCTCGGGGTCCACATCCTGCAGCCAGAGTTCTATCAGGTCACCAGTGTTCAACGTCGGCCTGCCTTAGACGCCCAGCGTTTCACGAACGCGGTCGAAGAAACTCTTCTCGCGCTGTGGCACGACTTCCTTGTCGAGGGTCTTGCCCAGTTCGTGGAGCAGGGCGCGCTGTTCGTCATTGAGATTGGTCGGTGTCAGCACCTGAATGGTGACGACCATATCGCCGCGGCCATCGCGGCGTAAGTTGGGCACACCATCACCGCGCATGCGGATGGTATCGCCGGTCTGAGTGCCGGCGGGAATGACCAGCTCTTTGAGGTTATCGTCCAGGGTAGGGACCTCTACCTCGTCGCCCAATGCTGCCTGAGCCACATTGATTGCCAGCTCGAGGTGGATATCCCGGTCGATGCGACGGAAGAAACGATGTTGCTTGACGTGCAGGACCACATACAGGTTGCCCGGCGGTCCGCCGTTGAGACCGTTCTCGCCCTCCTTGACCAGGCGGATCTGCGTGCCCTCGTCGACGCCGGCCGGAATCCTGACCGACAGCCGGCGGGTTTCGCGGATGCGCTTATGTCCCTTGCACTCGCTGCACGGATTGGGCAGAATTTCGCCTTCTCCCTGGCAACGCGGGCAGGTGGCGATGTTTACGAAGAAACCCATCTGGTGCCGCACCTCGCCGCTGCCGTTACACTCCGGGCAGCGAACAGGGGTGGTCCCCGGTTCGGCACCCGTTCCCTTACAGTGTGGGCAAACGACGTGGCGCGGTATTTCTATTTCTTTTTCCGTCCCGAAAATGGCTTCAGTGAATTCCAGCTCCAGGTCGTAGCGCAGGTCGGAGCCGCGCTGTGGGCCGCGTCGCCGCCGGTTTCGACTTCCCATACCGAAACCGGCGCCAAAAAACTCCTCGAAAATCTCGAAGGGATCTCGAAATCCGCCGAAGCCCTCGAACCCGCTAAAGCCCTGCGTTCCCGCGTGACCAAAACGATCGTAGGCAGATCGTTTCTGACCGTCGCTCAGAATCTGGTAGGCCTCGTTGATTTCCTTGAAACGGATTTCAGCGTCGATTTCTTGGCTTACATCTGGGTGATACTGGCGTGCCAGACTACGGTAGGCCCTCTTGACCTCGTCGGCCGAAGCATTGCGATCGATACCCAGTACTTCGTAATAATCCCGTTTACTGCTCAAAGTCTACTCCTCGTAAGGTAGGATTTTCACGCACCGTCGCGCGCTATTGGTCACTTCCCTCATTCTGCTTCCTCAAAATCGCCCTCGATCACGTCCTCATCGCCGGCTTCTTCACTATCCGCACTCGTCTCGCCGGCTTCTTCGCCGGCCGCCGGCGCTTCCGGCTCCGCGTAGGCACTGGCTCCCATTGCCTGGACGGCTTTCGAGAGCTCTTGCGTACGTTGGCGCAACGTCTCAACGTCGCTTCCCGTCAGCGCCTCGCGCACCGCCGCTACCTTGGCCTGGACGTCGTTCTTAACGTCGTCAGGCAACCTGCTTTCCAGTTCCTTGAGGGTCTTTTCGGCGCTATACACCAGGTTGTCGGCCTGGTTGTGGGCTTCCACGTCTTCTTTGCGCCGCTCGTCGTCTTCCCGGAAGCGTTCGGCTTCGGCCACCATATTTTCGATTTCGTCTTCTTCCAGACCGCTCGAGGCGGTGATGGTGATATGTTGTTCCTTACCGGTTGCCTTGTCCTGCGCGCTGACGTGCAGAATCCCGTCGGCGTCGATGTCGAACGACACCTCGATCTGCGGCACGCCCCGTGGCGCGGGTGGAATTCCGTCCAGGATAAACTTGCCCAACATCTTGTTGTCGGCTGCCATCGGCCGTTCGCCCTGGACGACTTTGATCTCCACGCTGGTCTGGCTGTCGGAGGCGGTGGAGAAAATCTGGCTCTTCTGGGTTGGGATGGTGGTGTTGCGGTTGATGAGTGGCGTGGTGACACCGCCCAACGTCTCGATACCCAGCGTTAAGGGGGTGACGTCCAACAGAAGCACGTCCTTGACCTCACCGCCCAGCACACCCGCCTGGATCGCGGCGCCAATGGCTACGACCTCATCTGGATTGACGCCCTTGTGCGGGTCCCGTCCAAACGAGGATTTGACGGCCGTTTGAACGGCGGGCATACGTGTCTGTCCGCCAACCAACACGACCTCGTCTATGTCGGCTGCTTCCTTATGGGCGTCCTTGAGCGCCTTCTGACACGGGCCCATCGTCCGAGCCACCAGATCTTCCGTCAACTGGTCCAGTTTGGAACGGGTGAGAGACAGCACCAGGTGCTTCGGCCCGGATGCGTCGGCCGTGATGAAGGGCAGGTTGATCTCCGTCTGCAACGTCGTCGAAAGCTCGACTTTGGCCCTTTCGGCCGCCTCGCGCAGGCGCTGAAGCGCCTGCCGGTCCTGTTGCAGGTCGATGCCGTGTTCCTTCTTGAATTCCTGAGTGATCCACTCGATAATTCGCTGGTCGAAGTCGTCACCGCCCAGGAAGGTATCTCCATTGGTCGACTTGACCTCGAAGACGCCGTCACCAACGTCCAGAATAGAAATGTCGAAAGTGCCGCCACCCAGGTCATAAACGGCGATGGTCTCATCGGATTTTTTGTCCAGCCCATAAGCCAGGCTGGCGGCTGTCGGTTCATTGATGATGCGCAAAACCTCGAGCCCGGCGATCCTGCCGGCGTCCTTGGTCGCCTGGCGTTGGCTGTCGTTGAAGTAAGCCGGAACGGTGATCACAGCCTGCGTCACCGTTTCGCCCAAATAGGCTTCGGCGTCCGCTTTCAGTTTTTGCAGGATCATGGCGCTTATTTCTGGCGGCGAGTACGCTTTGCCGCCCATAACTACCTGGATGTCTCCGTTGGGAGCTGCCTCCACCGGGTAAGGAATCTGTTTGAGTGCCTGCTGAACTGCGGGGTCGTTGTACTTGCGCCCCATAAATCTTTTGATTGAAAAGATTGTGTTCTCCGGGTTGACGACTGCCTGGCGGCGCGCGATCTGGCCGACCATACGCTCGCCTGATTTGGCGTTAACGGCAACGACCGAAGGGCAGAGTCTGCCGCCTTCCGCAGTCGGAATGACGGTCGGTTCTCCACCTTCCATAACAGCTACTACCGAGTTTGTTGTACCTAGATCGATGCCGATGATCTTCCCCATTATGTATATACTCCTTATTTGGACCGGCCTAAAGATGAGGCGCCGTGGCGCCGGTTGGTCAC
>CAZHBM010000011.1:19442-23176 GCA_964529945.1 uncultured Anaerolineales bacterium
ATACTCCTTATTTGGACCGGCCTAAAGATGAGGCGCCGTGGCGCCGGTTGGTCACGCGAGAATTATTGTGAGTCCGCATCCTCGTCTGGAGCCGGCTGACTGTTTGGATTGCTGGCGACTTTCACCATAGAAGGACGCAACACCCGATCTCGCAACCGGTAGCCGCGTTGAAGCTCCGCAATAACGTTACCGTCCGGATATTGGTCGGTCTCTTCCTGCATCATCGCTTCGTGGATCTGCGGATCGAATGGCTGCCCCTCGGCTTCGATGGGAGTCACCTCCTCGCTTTCGAGGAGCGACTTGAGTTTCTGCAATATCATGGTCATGCCGTTTACCCAGGCCACGTCTTTCAATTCCTCAGGCACAGTCTGGAACGCACGCTCAAAATCGTCCACGATGGGCAGCAGTTTGAGCAGGAGATCCTCTTTGCTGCGAACGCGCATCTCCTGGCGTTCCACTTCGACCCGTTTCTTAAAATTCGCGAACTCGGCCCGCGCCCGCTGCCAGCCGTCCAGGTATTCGGCGGCCTTGGCCTGTGCCTCTTCCAGCTGTGATTTAAGCGCAGTGAGCTCATCGGCTTCGGTGGTGGCTGTGGTGCTGTCTTCGACAGCGCCGGCCGGCGCTTCATGGTCGCCGTTAACTTTCGAGTTTACGGCTGCCTCAGCTTCCGCCTCGGGCTGCTTCGTGTCGTCGGTCATATAGCCTTTGCTCTCCTGTCCTAATATCCTTTAATTAACACACAAGCGAAGTGGTGAGCGGTGGAGTGCATTGGCCCCGTCACCAGATCGCTCTCAAATCAGTAATCAGAACTACCTGTTCAATTATTGGAGGGTATATAACTCCGTCATCAGTTCGGTCATTAGCTGCGATACGTAGCGCACCACCGATACCGCGCGTTCGTACTGCATTCGAACCGGGCCGACCACTCCCAACGCGCCGGTTGCGTGGTCGTCAATTCCATAGCGGGCCAATACCAGGCTTATGTCTGATATGCCCGGCCAACGACCTTCGCCGCCGATGATCACTTTGAGGCCGCCTTCTTGCATCACGTCACTGATCAAGGTCTCGACCAGTTGCCTCTCCTCCAGGACGCGAACGATCTGTTGCGCCCCATCGCTGCGGGCAAACTCCGGCTGGCATAGCACGTTCAGAAGACCGTCGCGGTAAATATCGGTGCTGCTATAGCCCTCGACCCGCTGCAGTGTGGCCAAAACCACCTTCGCCACGGCGGTCTCAAGATCGTTGAGATCGTTCAACGTGGCCCTTATTTCACCGTAGTGGCGTTGTTTCCATAGGTCGGTCAGCCGTCGCGCCGTACGAGACAGCTCGTCCTGGCCGGCCGGCACGTCCAGCGTAATGACCTGCTGCTTCACGATGCCGGCCTGCAGGACCAATATCAAGAGCACGACGACATCGTGAATGGCGACCAACTCCACGTGTTTGATGCGATAATACGTTGATTTGGGCATAGTCACCAGGGAAGCACCCCTGGCATTGTGCGCCAACACGGCGGCCGCCAGTCGCATCCACTGTTCCAAATCCAGGCGCGTCTGGTGAAACTGGTGGTTGATGGTGCGCTGTTCGGGCAGAGGCAGAGAGCTCTCACCCATCAGTTCGCGGACGAAATAACGATAGCCCTTTTCCGTCGGCATGCGTCCGGCCGACGTGTGCGGGTGGGTGAGATAGCCTCCGGCCTCGAGCGCGGACATCTCCTGCCGGATGGTGGCCGGGCTGACTCCCAGCTCGTAACCATCAGATATTCTCTTGGAACCAACCGGCGTGGCGGTTTTGACGTATTCTGTTATCACCAGGCGCAGTACGGCTTGCGCCCTGGGCGACAGCTCTTCGCTGTCCAACGCATCGTTCACCATATTGTCCATCGCGTCCAATAAATCCCGAATAATTCCCTTAGCAAAACATTTAGCACTCTCAATGATAGAGTGCTAAAGACTACTTAGGCCATGATACCACGAAGCAAAGGGGCTGTCAAAATGGTTCGTTGGAGGGGGCGCGTCCCGTATTCCTGGGCGATGTCGGCCTCCACCTGGTGCGCCAGGTGGGCAACGAACGCGGCAACTCGGGCTATCTTTGGCGGCCGGTGCACGAGAGTTGTGCCGCCGAAGGAGAGCAAACACTTGGGGTGTTCGCGCGTGAAAGGGGACAGCCGTCTGCCCGTACCGGCTGCCAGGATAGTCGCGTCCATTTCACTTCTCGGCCGGTTTGACGTGACAACAACAAAACAACCCTTCATGCTCTGGCAGAAGGGTTGTGGCGTAGTACATTAAATGACCTTGTTTTTGATTGAGATGAACGTGACGTATCCTGTGTGCCTTGAAGCACCCAAGGAATGCAGAAAGCGTTGGGCGCCTACTCGATGGTATCGGTGGCGTTGATAACGGTCCCATCGACACCCCAGATTACCGCGCCCATATTTTGACCTATTGGATCGCCTTCATACACGAAGGTCTGCGCGAAGCTTCCCTGGACGGGGACGGAGTTGGTCAGTTTGAGCGAGCCATTGGACCAGTTTCCGAAGCCGCCGACCGGGAAGATATATATAGATTTGAGCATGCCGCCGGCCCAGGTCCCCCACGTGTATACATCCGCCGCAAACGCTCCCCCGGCGGAGGGGTTCCTGGTGGAGGCATTGAAAGTGGCTGTGAACTGCTCGGGGGAAGTTTGAGCGTAGGCTGGCAGCACTCCCATTTCAACTATGGGGGTTTCCCAATCTGCAGGCAGGTTGGCAATCACCGCCGCCCCGGCTGCAGCAGACAGTACCTTGATCGCATCCCGGCGAGAAATGGGACGTTGCTTCTCCGGCTTCGAGTTGCTCATTTTTCCTCCTCCACTGGTCGGGTGACAGAAGCCTCTTGTAGGTGACGCGACAGGTGCCAACATCTTGAGACAGCATAGCAGAAACAACCTGTTTTGTCAACCACGTTTTCGAATGCGGGTGTGTCCCATATTCTTGGTAGAAAACGAGGTGATTTTTTAGCAGGTTTTGTCCCTTTTTATTTTGTTTTTCGCAGGTGGAAGGCTTTCCGCCCGCGAAAAACAAAAGACTACCTGATTCTACTCGAGTTCCCAGAGATACTGCTTCACGGATGGGAGATCTCCAGGTTGGGCAATCCCCAACAGGTGTAGCCCATATCCCTGGCCATGAGGGCCAGACCTTCGGTCTCAATGTGATGCTTATAGCTGAATGGTGGGAAAATCAATCCTTCGCGGTGAATGTCGGCGCGAATGAGAAGCATCGTGCCTCCAACCGCGTCGACTTCGATAACATCGTGCGCTCGCAGGTCCGACAGGTACCATCTGCCGAGTCCTATGGGGGACTGCAGGATGTCATCCACCAGGTAGAGAGACCAATCTATCGTATCTGACTCGGGCTTGAGTTTATAGGTGTTGCGGTCAAATGTATCGCCTGTGCGTTGTGACCGGCAGTGGGGCACGACAATGTCCTTCTGGGCTGCCAGAAGCTGTTCAATCACATCCTCAGGCCAGTAGGCAACGTCAACATCAATCCACAAAACCCAGTCCTCGTTCTGCAGCGCCTGGGCGAGCAGATGGTTGCGGCTCCTGGCCAAAATGGAGCGACGCTTGAATTGCTGGCTGGGTTCCCAACGCGGCAGGGGAGAGCGATAGCTGAAATCACGTTTGAAGAGTTCGACGCGGGCGAACTCGGCGCGCAATGCCGGCAGGTTGTGTTCTATGTAATCGTACGTGCCATCCAG
>CAZHBM010000012.1:0-13292 GCA_964529945.1 uncultured Anaerolineales bacterium
TGCCTTCATCGCCCGCTGCGACGGCCACCGAAACAGACAATTGCGGCCCTTGAAACGATGCTCAATTTGGGCCGGTCCAACAGCCAAAACAAAACCTTTCGCGCCGGTCCCTTATGGGAACTTGTACAGGCAATCAATACGGCCGACCTCGCTTGCTTGTCCGCTGAGCAGCACGAGTGGTGTCCCCCTGTTGTAAAAACAATTGCCACCCAGCCACTGGGCATCCAGGAACTTAAGGAGCAAATCGCCAAACACAGACAGTACCTGCAGCGCAGCAGTATGCTGGCACTGCGCAATCGCACCCGTCTTGTAAGCCAAATCGAACACTGTTTGCGCGACGAGTTGATCGTTCAATTGCTAGACCGCTTGGATAGGCAACAAATGGCCGGCTACGTGAGCCAGGTTCTGGATCGACAACTGTCACCTCACGCGGCCGCCCAGCGGATGGTTCAAACACTGTGATCTTTATTTGGCGGGAGTCTTTTGAGGCACCTTGTGATAGCCGCACTTCATTTCAGCCTTTGAGTTTTATTTTTGGAGGTCTCAATCCATGCCACCTCATATGAATTCCAGAGGGTCCGACGTACCGATGTACGGTGAAATCGCACTGCTGAGCGGCACTGCCAACCGGCCGCTGGCGGAAGCGATCAGCCGCGAACTGGATGTTCCCCTCATTGGAGCCGACATTTTCCCCTTTCCCAACCAAAATATCTTCTGCCGTCTGCATACCAGCGTCCGCGGCAAAGATGTTTTTGTCATCCAACCTACCTGTGTGACCGAACACGAGGACGGGCGCGTGGCCTCGGTGAATGACAACTTGATGGAATTGTTGATTATGATCGACACGCTGCGCCGCGACTCGGCCGGCCGAATCACGGCTGTGGTTCCCTACTATGGTTACGGCCGCACCGACAAAAAGGACCAGCCACGGGTGCCCATCACCGCCCGCCTGATCGCCGATCTGATCTCTATTGCCGGGGCCGACCGTTTTCTGACCCTGGACTTGCACGCCGGCCAGATTCAGGGTTTCTTTACCATACCGGTCGACGAGTTGACCGCTTTTCGCGACCTGCGTGACTATTTCAAAGCCAAAGACATCCAAGACGCGGTCGTGGTAGCAGCCGACATCGGCGGCACAAAAAAGGCGCGCAACTTCGCCGAGGCGTTGGGCCTGCCGTTGGCCGTCATCGAGAAACGCCGGCTGCAAAGGCCGGATGGCAGCGCCACGCGAGCGCTCAACGTTATCGGCGATGTGAACGGCAAGAACGTGATCATTTTCGATGACGAAATTGATACGGCCGGGACGGTTGCCCAGGCAATCGTGTTCCTGCGCGAATCGGGTGCCAACAAGGTGTATGTCGGCATCACCCACCCCGTCTTCTCCGATCCGGCCGTGGTACGGCTGCGCTCCGTATCCATCGAGGAAATCGTAGTAACCGACACAGTTCCCTTGCCGCCACGCAAACGGCTGCCCAACGTGACCGTGTTGTCGATGTCCAAGCTGTTGGCCGACGTCATCCATCGCATCCATCGCGGCGACTCGGTGGGCGCCTTGTTCGGGGAGTAGACAGTACGGATATGTGCCGAGAAGAACGAGACGAGGATAGAGCGACAGTAGTAGCCAACCGCAAGGAATGGAAGCGCTAGATTATGGGTTTTGGTTTTGGTCGCAAGAGAGCCAGGCCGGCCGAGAATGTCATCCTGGATGGCGAGCTCATCGGGCGCCTGCGGGCCGGCCTCAATGGAGTCTTTGACACAACGGATCTGAAGGTCCCCCGTCAAGCGCAACAGGGGGTGATTATCTTCACCGGTCACCTGCTTATCAACGACGCCGACGAGGCCTACAATATCATAGCCCGCAACTGGGAGGCGCTGGAATACACGCCACTGCTCAGCAGCGAACAGGGACGCGAGCTGGTAATCGCCAACCCCGGCCTGGTGCGGCCACGGCCGGCCAACGTCTGGATCAACGCCGCCTTATTTGTGGCCACTGTGCTGTCGGTGCTGTTTGTGGGCGCCCTCAATGAGGGGGTTAACCCACTTAACGAGCCAGGCCAGGTGGTCAAAGGCATACCCTTTGCCTTTACCCTGCTGGCCATATTGGGCACCCACGAGTTTGGCCATTATTTTGCCGCCCGCCACCACAAAGTACAGGTGACGTTGCCATATTTCATTCCAATGCCTCTGAGTTTTGTGGGCACTTTTGGAGCCTTCATCCAACTGCGGTCACCGGTACGTAACCGAGATCAACTTTTCGACGTGGGTGTCGCCGGTCCACTGGCGGGATTGGTGGTCGCCATTCCTTTGCTCTTCTTGGGTTTGGCGCTTTCGCCCGTACAACCTCTACCTACCGACGGTGGGTACATTATGGAGGGCAACTCGCTGCTGTACATGGGGGCCAAATATTTGGTCTTCGGCCAGATACTGCCTCAAAACGGGTTGGACGTGATGTTGGATCCAATTGCCTTTGCTGCCTGGTTCGGCCTGCTGGTGACGGCCTTCAATTTGCTGCCGGTCGGCCAGTTGGACGGCGGCCACGTCATATTTGGACTGATCGGCAGCCGGACCCGCTACTTGGGGATGGCCTTTGTGGCTTTGTTGGTGATTATGGGCATTGTCTTATGGCAGGGGTGGTTGACCTGGGCACTGCTCATATTCTTGCTCGGGATCGGGCATCCGCCGCCCCTGAACAATATGACGCCGCTGTCTCCAAAGCGCAGACTGCTGGCCTATTTGGTTATCCTGATTTTCATCTTGGTGTTTGCGCCGATACCGCTGCAAATCGTGGCATAGGTACTCGTACGGGGTCCAAAAAGAGAGGCAGCCGCCTGGCAACAAGACACCGGGCGGCTGCCTTTTGTGAGCGCAGAATAGATATTAATAGGCTCTGGCGATGATAGCCATCTCACTGGCCGGTTCACCGCAAACGACACATTTTCCGCTACCGCCCGGTTGATCGAAGGGGATACAGCGAATGGTAGCCTTGGTGTCCTCTTTGATCTTGTCTTCGCAGGCCGCAGAACCACACCACCACGCACGGGCAAACCCTTTGGTTACCACCTCTTTTAACGTCTCGTAGTCTTCGGGTTCGTAGGTATTGGCGTCACGGAACTCTGTGGCCCGCGCCAGCAGGTTATTCTGAATTTCTTCCAGCAAATCCGTCACCGCGGAAACGACTCCCGCCACCGGCACAAATGATTTTCCGGCTTTGCCCGGCTGGTCCCGGCGGGCCAGCACAACTTGCTGCTTGGCCACGTCGCGCGGCCCGATTTCAATGCGCAACGGCACGCCGCGCAACTCCCACTCGTTGAATTTCCATCCCGGGGAATATTCGTCACGCAGGTCGGTCTTCACGCGAACGTTGGCTGCTTCCAATCCCTTTTGCAGTGACAGTGCCAGATCGACCACCTGGCCTTTTTCGTCGTCGTTTTTCCATATCGGCACGATCACCACGTGAATGGGCGCCAGCCGTGGCGGCAGGATCAGCCCCTGATCATCGCCGTGCACCATAATGATACCGCCGACCATACGGGTGCTCAGTCCCCAACTTGTGGTCCAGCAGTATTGCAGTTCGTTGTTTTGATCCAGGAATTTGATGTCGAACGCCTTGGCGAAGTTTCGTCCCAGGTTGTGCGAAGTGCCGGACTGCAGCGCCCGCTTGTCACCCATCATCGCTTCGATGGTGTAAGACGCGTCTGCGCCGGCGAATTTCTCGCTTTCGCTTTTGCGCCCTGGTATTACCGGAATGGCGGCGTCATTGACCGCAAAATCTGTGTACACGTCGAGCATACGCAACGTTTCTTCCTGGGCCTCTTCAAAAGTGGCGTGGGCGGTGTGACCTTCCTGCCACAAAAACTCCATCGTGCGCAGGAACAAGCGCGTGCGCAACTCCCAGCGAACCACGTTGGCCCATTGATTGATCAAGACCGGCAAATCGCGATAGGACTGGATCCATTGGCTATACATGTGGCCGATAATCGTTTCCGAAGTCGGCCGCACCACCAGGGGCTCCTCAAGCTCCTTACCTCCACCGTGAGTGACGACAGCCAGTTCAGGCGAAAAGCCCTCTACGTGCTGCGCCTCTTTTTGGATGAAACTCAGCGGAATCAACAGAGGGAAATAGGCATTTTCGTGACCCGTCTCTTTGAAACGACGATCCAAGCCGCCTTTCACATTTTCCCACAGGGCGTAGCCATACGGCTTAATGACCATACAGCCCCGAACGGGTGTGTAATCTGCCAGCTGGGCCTGTTGCACCACGTCGGTGTACCAGCGGGAATAGTCTTGATTGCGCGGGGTCAATTTCTCAGCCATATTTATTCCTGTCCTCTCCTCAACAGACTCTTTTGTAGCACGGCGACGGCTTCCACGGACGTCCTGGCCGGGGACAGTAACGCCAGGTGTTCAGGTCGCACGTAGGCATTGTCAACGAAAGCGGCCAGCATGCGCTGCCATAAACCGCCTACCGGTATGATCGGCTTCGGATCGATCTCACCGACTTGCACAAAACTCCAGGCAAGCGCCAATTCCGACAGTGTGCCGATGCCGCCCGGCAATACGATGATGGCGTCACAATTCTCGACCAGATGCAACACTCGCAAGCGTAACGTGGGCTGGCGAACTTCTTCCTCGACCCATTGATTGGCTCCCAGCGGTCGGAACGATTCAATTTGGTCGCAGGTGACACCGATTACGTGCCCTCCGGCTTCGGCGGCCCCGCGACTGGCCCCTTCCATCACGCCGCTGTAGCCGCCCGTCTGGACGACAAAACCCAGCTGGGCCAGGCGCTGGCCCAGGTCACGGGCGGTTTCATAGTCGGCGGAGCCGGGTAGCGGTGCACTGCTGCCGAAAACCGAGATGATAGCGGGCATGATAACGGATCAGCCTCCTGGTAAGCTACACGTTTCGCGGATACGAACCAAGCAACTTGAAAAAGCTGGTCAATTCCTGCAAGTTATTCATCGCGTTGCGGCAGGTTGGATCGTGAATACTGCCGGCAAAATCGATGTAGAAAAAATAATCCCAGCGCTTATCCTGCAATGGCCGAGACTCGATCTTGGTCAGATCGATGTCCCGCAGTGCGAACACGGACAGACACTTGAACAAGGCCCCGGGAATATTTTTGGTCGAAAATACGATCGAGGTTTTCGCCTCACCCTCGGGCACAATCGGATCGCGCGAAAGGACCAGGAAACGGGTGTAGTTCTCGGCGATGTCCTCCATGCCTTCCTGCAAAATCGTCATCTGGTATACTTCGGCCGCTCTGCGACTGGCAATGGCGGCAGCATCGCGGATGTCTCCTTCGCGGATGATCTTTGCACTGCCGGCCGTGTCATAGGTCGGTATTTTTTCAGCTTGCGGCAACAGGTGGGCCAGATTTCTCTGGCACTGGGCCAATCCCTGCGGGTGGGAGTAAACACGGCGTACATCCGCCAGCGTGACTCCAGGGAGCACCACCAAATGATGAGCGATCCGGATCTGCACTTCGCCGACGATGGCCAGATCGTGGCGCAACAGAAGATCGTAGTTCTGATGAATGCTGCCGGCCGACGAATTTTCCACCGGCACGACTCCGTAGTCAGCGCTGCCATCCTCCACCGCTGCAAAAACTCGGTCAAAGGCCGGCTGAGCCTGGGGTTGGACTTGTTCTCCAAAATAGGCGACGGCCGCCGCCTCACTGAAGGCACCGCGCTCGCCCTGAAAAGCGACCACCGGTCGTTCTTTAGCCATTGTCAATCCTCGTTAATCTCCAGTACTTTGTAAGGATAAACGTTGATTACGGTTGTCTGTTCGTATTGAGTTTCGGTTACATCCAACGGGTTGTAGACATGCCGGTGGCCGTGCAGCAAATAGCGCGGCGTAAAAAAACGCATTAGCCACAGAAACGCCTGGAACCCGACGTGCGTTCTATCACGGCCGTCGTGGATGCCGTAGGGCGGCGAGTGCGTCAACAGAATGTCCAGCGGTCTACCTGTGACCATTTGATTGTGGAGCAATAAGGGAGCCACACATAGGGCTCGCTGCCACATCTGGAGCGACGTATACTGGTGGCCCCCCTCAGGTTTGTAACGCATGCTACCTTCCAGCCCCAAAATCGAAAGCCCGCGCCAGCGAATCACCCGGCAATGCGCGTTGGTACCGCCCCCCGGACCCGTGACCTGCCCGCCGCCATAACAGTACTCAATCGCCGGATCGTGATTGCCGTGAACGAAAAACAAGGGAACGTTGAGCATAGAGACGATGTAATCAAGATAGTAGTATGGCAAATCTCCACAGCTCAACACGACATCCACATCCCCCAGGCGCTCGACCAACCGAGGGCTGTAGATGAAATCAACGATCTTGTCGGTGACGACGAGTACTTTCACCCCGTACGTGTCCCATTCTACACTACCAAACAATGATGGGAGCGCTGGATGCCGTATGATGTTCAGGCAATATTCCGTCGCTCCCAGCTATTAACGTCTTACCTGACGGGTATCAGCACGACCCTACCGGCTGTTTATCTCAGCGCTGCAATGGAGGACATGAATACGGAGATTTCTGCAATAGGGCTTTGCTTTCACCCCTTCTTAGTGTTGTGTTCCACGCATGCCTACGGCAAGCCAACCGCTTCGATCACTTCTCCGATCACCTGACTGGCAATCACGTCGGCCCGGCGCGCCCCTTCCCGCAAGATGTCCCACAGTTGGTCGGGATTCTGCGCCAACTTGGCGCGGCGTTCACGGAACGGCGCGAAGTAGTTGACGATATTTTCGGCCAGCATCTTCTTGCAGTCGACACAGCCAATGGCCGCTGTGCGGCAATCCGTATCAATCTGCTGTACCACGGCCTCAGGCGTGAATATGCGATGTAGCGAGTACACGTTGCAGACTTCCGGACGGCCCGGGTCCGAGCGCCGCTGTCGTTGCGGGTCGGTCACCATTTGGCGAACCCGAGCGCGGATTTCTTCTGGACTGCTGGCAATCTCAATGTGGTTGTCCAGCGATTTACTCATTTTGTTAACGCCGTCGATACCGAGGACCTTGGGCACGTCCGTGAACTTGGCCTGGGGCTCTACCAGCACCGGGCCGAAGTGATGGTTGAAGGTGCGCACAACCTCCCGGGTGAATTCCAGGTGGCTGGCTTGATCGACCCCCACCGGCACCAGATCAGCCTTGTACAGAGTGATGTCGGCCGCCTGCAATACCGGGTAGCCCACCAACCCGTAATTCACGTTGTCCGGCTGCTGGCGGACTTTTTCCTTGAAAGTCGGCAGTCGCGTCAGCTTGCCCAACGGCGTGACCATGCTGAGAATGGTATGCAATTCAGTCACCTGGGGCACGTGGGATTGAACGAAGACGATTGTGCCCAAATCGGGATTTATACCGGCGGCCAGCCAATCGAGGACCATCTCGTAGGTCCACTCTTTGAGCATCTCCGTGTGAGTCAAAGTCGTCAATGCGTGCAGGTCGACGACGCAATAGACGCAATCATAGTCGTCCTGCAGGGCAACATAGTTTTTTATCGCTCCCAGATAATTGCCCAGGTGTTGCCTCCCGGTTGGCCTGGCTCCCGAAAAGACCTTTCCCTTCTTCACAACCATTCTCCTGATTAGAGTGCATTCGATACTTAAAGGAACATTCTACCCCACGCCGCTTTCCCGCGCAAGTTAGCTTTTGTATGGATTTTGCCCCAGCCGCCATTGGTCAACGGCAGCGCTGAGGCGTCGAACCTTGGCAGTTTTTGTGTTTGGGAGTATTATCCATCCTGTCATTTTCCAGGCGTATTTAGAAACGAGGCTATTTTCGACAAATGAATCAAAAAAAGGCTGCAGAAAGGGACCAGAATTTTGTTTGGATCGACGAACCATCGTCTCTCCAGGAAATGATTGCCCACCTGTGGACAGTGCCGGCCATCTCGGTGGACACGGAATCGGATAGCCTCTACGTCTACTACGAGAAAGTCTGCCTGGTTCAATTCTCTACGCTTGACACGGATTATCTGGTCGACCCTCTGAACGTCGATATTCGCCCACTGGGAGAGCTATTTGCCAGCCAACAGCATCAGAAAATCTTCCACGCCGCGGAATACGACGTGCTGTGCCTGAAGCGCGACTATGGATTCACATTTGTCAACCTGTTCGATACGATGATCGCCGCCCGCTTGCTGGGATGGCGTCGATACGGGTTGGGATCGATTCTCGAAGACCACTTTGACGTGAAACTCAACAAGCGCATGCAGCGCTTCGACTGGGGTACCCGGCCGCTGCCCACCTCAGCACTGGAATATGCCCGGTTTGATACCCACTATCTGCTGGCGTTACGAGACATTCAGTTAGAGGAAATCAAGGAAAAGGGGCGACTGGAAGAAGCCTACCAGGCATTCCAGCGGACGACGCGGGTGGAGCCTACGTCCAAGGAGTTCGATCCAAACGCCTTTTGGCGGATTAAGGGAGCCCGTGATCTCGAGCCTCGCCAGCAAGCGGTGCTCAAAGAAGTTTTTTTATTCCGCGATGAGCTGGCCAGGCAACTGGACAAGCCACCTTTCAAGATTATGGGCAACAGCGCTATGCTGACCCTGGCGCAATTGGCACCCACGACGCACAAATCTCTCAATCGCGTGAAAGGCCTGAGCTATAGGGTCCGCAGCCAACGGGCGGACGACCTCCTTCAGGCGATTGAACGCGGCCTGCAAGCCCGGCCGCCGGCATACCCACGCAATAATCACCATCGCATTGATAGCCAGGTCGAAGCCAACTATCAGGCTTTGCGTTCGTGGCGCAACGACCTGGCAGAAGTGCGCAACGTGGAACCCGATGTCATCCTCACCAACCAGGTCCTTATGGACGTGGCGCAGCAATCACCTAAGTCCCCCCGGGCATTGGCCGAAGTCGACAGCCTGGATGACTGGCAGCGCGCAACCTACGGCGATGCGTTGCTGCACGTTCTCAAGACGACCAAGAATTAAAAGTTCTGCATTTCACAAATTGACTCGCGGGGCCATTTGTAGTAGACTGGTGCTGTCGTTACAGGTTGAGTTCTTGGGAGCAGGATAGCCATTCCACCTGAGTACCGGCCCTGGTCCCCCTTATGATGTGCCTCACTCCTCCGCCAAGGACGGTGTCAGCTCTACGGAGAGGGCAATCCTGTTCCTTGACCCACCCTGACTGGTACGAATATGTAAGCGTTCCGCGATTCCACAAACAACTCTAGCCAATTTAGGAGAAGAGACAATATGGCACAAGAATCGCATGTCAGGTTGTTTATTCCTGGCCCCGTCGAGGTCCGTCCCGAGATTTTGGCCGCCCAGACGAAACCGATGATCGGGCACCGTTCCCCGGAATACGCCGAACTACACGGCCGGCTGGTTCCCAAATTGCGCCCCATTTTTGGTACGGAGGGACGAGTCTTCATCGTTACCTCTTCCGGCAGCGGGCTGCAGGAGGCCGCCGCCCGAAACTGCGTTCGCGAGCGTTGTCTGTGCCTGGTCAATGGCGCCTTCTCGCAACGGTGGTACCAGACGGTATTGGACAACGGCAAGCAAGCCGATGACCTGCAAGTGGAGTGGGGCGTCGGCATCCGTCCCGAACAGGTCGACGAAAAACTGCGCAGCGGCAATTACGACGCGGTCACCGTCGTTTTTAACGAGACCAGCACTGGCACGTTGAATCCGGTACCGGAGATTGCAGAAGTCATCAAACAGTACCCGGACGTGATGTTGTTGGTTGACGCCGTCAGCGCGGCCAGCGGCCTCGAAATCCTGGCTGACGAATGGGGTATCGACGTTTGTCTGACGAGCAGCCAGAAGGCGCTGGCGATTCCTCCCGGATTGGCACTGGGCAGCGTCAGTGACCGGGCTATGGAGCGAGCCGCCACTGTGCCCAATCGCGGCTGGTATTTCGATTTCCTGGCCTACGAAAAATCGGCTGCCAAGAACAACACGCCGGCGACACCGGCAATCAGCCTGATGTATGCGCTGGACGCCCAAATGGACGCGATTGCGGCCGAAGGTTGGGCGGCCCGCTTTGCGCGCCACCAGCAAATGATGAATCAGGTGCACGATTGGGTCAGAGCGCGCGGATTCGATTTCTTCGCCGAAGAAGGGTACCGTTCACCTACGGTGACCACCGTCACCAACACGCGCAACATCGACGTGGGCAAACTGAATGCCTATCTGCGCCAACACAACATGCTGATTTCCAACGGCTATGGCAAGCTCAAGGGCCAGACTTTCCGCATCGCCCATATGGGCGACACGATGCCCGAAGACATTGCCCAGCTTTTGGGTGTGATCGACGCCTTTTTGGAACAACAATGAGCGATTTTCTCTGGGAACTGGTCGACATTATCGAAGACCGCAAAAACAATCCACAACCAAACTCCTACACCAATAGCCTGCTGGCCGACCCGGTACGGGCGGCCCAGAAGGTCGGGGAGGAAGCTACAGAGGTTGTGGTCGCGGCTTTGGCCCAGTCGGATGAACGACTGGCCGACGAAATGGCCGACCTGGTTTACCACAGTCTGGTCCTGCTGAGCGCGCGCGGATTGAGCTGGGCGGACGTATTGGCGGTGCTGCAGCAAAGGCACGCTGAAGCACCGAAAGAACCGGACTGACCGGCAGCCTGGTAACCGAAATCCTTTGCCAACGACAGAACATGAACGAGAGGCCGTCCGAACAAGACGGCCTCTCGATTCGTTTTGCCCAATTATGGCAGCCGGTCAGGCTACGACCGGCGCATAGTCACCAATCGCACTCCTTGACGGTGCACCTGGCGGAAATTGGCGCCCTGACTCACCGCGCGCAGGACCGGTTGCGTGTCTTCAACGACCGCTCCCGACACGATGTCCACCCCGTATTCAAAAAGAACCGGCGATAGGGGTGTGCTTGGCCCTAACACCAGCAGCAAGGCATCCTGCCGGCAGTGCGCCAGGAGATCCTCAAAAGTATGGTTGATTAACGAAGTGCCGGTAATGGCCACGATATCGGCCTGGGGCAGGATATCGGCCGCAGCCTCGGCCGGCAAATCCTCGCCACGGGGGCGTTTTTCCACCACCCAGACCTGGGCTGCGATTTCCCGCCAGCGGGCGACGAAGGGAAAATGCCCTACGACCGCCACGCGTTTGCCGGCACCGAGCTCCACCACCACGTGTTCGGCATTCAGATCGACCCAGTTTTCTTCGCGCTTGGGCAACAGGGCATTCACGGCAGCGAATCCCAAAGAGGCCTCCATGCTGCTATCTGATTTGGCCAGGGACGCCAATTCGAGCGCTCCATAGTCCAGCAATCTCCCGGCATCGAGCACGGAATCTCTACCACTGTGGTGATGGTCGTCCCCTTCGGTCATGGTCGTCGCCAGCCCACACACCTCTTTTCCACCCACCTCGACCACAACAGCCGTCCAGAAAGCACCCATACGCACCTCGCGCAGGCTGCCATCCGGCAAATCCTTCAACAGATCGTCAATAATTGACATTCAGAATCCTCCCAGGTGTTTCATTCGCCAGCGATTGGCCGCTAAATTGTGGACAGCCGGCAGCCGGCGACGGAGAAGCCAAAACTCGCAAAACCTAGGTAATTCTAGCACCGCCCGGCAGTCGCGACAAATAGCCGCCATCTCACACAGCCACCTACCGAGAAAATGGGACACACCCGGACGACAGATTTGTTGTCAGGCAACAGACAACTATGGTAAGATGTAATTATGAGCAGGCGCACGAGAGCTGACGAGGATTCATCTCCACTACGACACAAAGTGCTGGTAATGGCTTCGCGGGCAATGCTGGTCATCGCCGGGATGTCGCTGGTAGCTGCAGCCCTCATCAGCGCCCGCGTCCTGCCGGTGCCCCAGGAAGAGAACGCCGGCCCCTTGGTCGAAGCGCCGGCAGACGTCGCGGTCGAGAACCCCTTACCGACTAATCTGCCACCCGCCGCGTCGCAGCCGACAGCCGTTCCCGTGCTGGCATTGCCCACCGCGCAGACGGCCGGCAAGCGAGTGGGTATCGTGGCCGGACACGCCGGCTACGACCCTGGCGCCGTCTGCGACGACGGCCTGACGGAGGCAGAGGTCAACCTGACTGTAGCTCAGGCGGTGGTTCTCCAACTGCAGGCCCGCGGATACCAGGTGGATCTGCTGGAAGAATTTGACGACCGGTTGGCAGGCTACCAGGCCGACGCCCTGGTCTCAATTCACGCCGATTCGTGCGACGTACCCGGTGCCAGTGGATTCAAAGTGGCCCGGGTTACTGACAGCGCCATTCCGGAAGCCGAAGACCAGTTGGTGCAATGTCTTTACAGCGCCTACGAGGCAGCCACATCTCTGGCGCCACACCCAAACAGCATCACCGACAACATGACCAACTATCACGCCTTCGGTGAGATTGATTCTTTCACGCCGGGAGCGATTATTGAGACCGGCTTTCTCCTTGAGGATCGTAACCTCTTGGTGAAACATCCCGATCTCGTGGCAACAGGCATCGCAGACGGCGTGACCTGTTTTCTGGAGCCAAGTCCGTAAGCCCACGTTGCGCCCAACTGGTGGATGCCTCTCCCAACATCTACTAAACCGCCCCCAATTTTGACATTCCCTCTTGACAAGCACTGCGAAATCATATATAATAGCTTCGGTAATACCCCTGGGGGGTATAAAGAATAGTCAAATGAGAGGTGAACTATGACCGAACAAACTACCATTGATAGCCCGATTCATGTGAATGACGATGCATTCGAGAAGACAGTCTTGAAGTCTTCATTGCCCGTAATTGTCGATTTCTGGGCACCCTGGTGCGGGCCTTGCCGTATGGTAGCCCCTATCCTGGAAGACGTGGCAAAAGAATATGCTGGTAAGGTCCTTGTCGCAAAGGTGGACACCGACCAAAATCCGCAGTGGGCGACCAAGTTTGGGGTGCGCGGCATCCCCACCATGTTATTCGTCAAGGACGGAAAGGTTGTTGACCAGCAGGTAGGGGCTGTGCCCAAGCAAGTAATTACATCCAAGTTGCAGCATATTCTCAACTAAGCCCTATGCCAGCGTGGATCAAAGAAAACTGGTTTCTGATTGCCTTTCTGGGCATCATTGTCACGGCGTTTGTGGTATTACACAGTAAACCGAGTGACATCAGCAACCTGGATGAACTCAACGGGGCTTTGACATCAGGCCAGCCAACGGTTGTGACCTTTTACTCCAACTTCTGAACTGGCTGCCTGGTGGCAAAGCCCATCGTTGATGGGCTCGAACGTAGACTAGAGGGTAAAGCCCCCGTGTTGAGGCTCAACATCGCCAGTACGATAGGGCGACAGGCAGCCGGTATGTT
>CAZHBM010000012.1:13302-22467 GCA_964529945.1 uncultured Anaerolineales bacterium
ATTAATATAGGGCGAAATTAAGCAGTTATTTTTAGAGTGCGCGCAGTGCCGACATTAATATTGGTCGACGGCAACGGGCAAGTTGTTCTGACGCAGACTGGACTGATCAAACCTGCCGAAGTCGAGTCTAAGGTGGAAGATCTTTTAGCTAAATAGGAGAGTTTTTGCTGACATATGCCGATTTATGAATATGTGTGTCAGGAATGTGGTCACAAGTTCGAAAAGTTTCTGCGTTCCGGTGCGGCCAAAGTCGAGTTGGTATGTCCAAAGTGTGGCAGCCACAAAGCTGACAAAGCTTTTTCCGTCTTTGGCACCAAAGGAGCCACAGGCACATCACAACGCGGCGCCAACCCGGCGCCCGCCTGTGGCCCAGTTGGTTGAGGAATCCGATAAGAGGGAGACCGTGCGTCTCCAGAGTGCATTATGGCTGAAACAATCTGTCCCGATACCCGCGATAAATTGATGAAGCGCCTACAACGCCTCGAGGGCCAGGTGAGAGGCATTTCGCGTATGCTTGAAGACGAACGCGATTGCCAAGATATTTTGACGCAACTGGCCGCCATTCGAGGCGCCACCCACCGCATATCGGTGATGGTTGTGCAGGACTACTGCATCAATTGTCTGCGGGAAAGCAATGCGAATGCCAGCCCTGATGAGATCATCGCTCGCATGGTTCAGGCCTTGGGGCAGTTACCTCATTAGGACGGTCTAAAGGATCTCAGTCTGATAATCGATCAGGCTGAGATCCAGACGACTGTTTTCCACCCAGTGGACGGCGCGCTCGAGCAATCCGTGAGCGTAGTCTTTGTCGCTGGACACACACGCCAACCCAATTACAGCCCAATCCCACTTATCCTGTCCGCCCACCTCGGCCACAGACAGGTTGAACTCGCGCCGCAGCCGGGTCACGAGGCTCTTGACAATGCTGCGCTTCTCTTTCAGTGACCTGACACCGGGCAGGCTCAGCTCCAACGTGCAAACACCCACCACCATGTGTTTTCTCCTTCCCCAGTCGTCACATTGCCCTCACCGGTCGTAATTCAGCCGGCAGCCAGCACAGATTATAGCACGGCGGAAATCGGCCAACCAGCGTCTATCAGGGATGCCCCAATCTTTTGCAGGAAAACGTGGAGAGATAAATCAGGCCTCCGACTCCGATAGCCATCTACCAAGAAAAGGGTGACACATCCAGCACATCAGATTCCCTTGCAGAATAATCGGCGAAATGGTAAACTACCACTCATCGTGAGGTTGGACATCTTTTCTTCCCTGATCCTTTGGAGACACCCATGGCGACACAGGCCCTTTATCGCAAGTGGCGTTCACGCACATTTGAGGAAGTAATCGGACAGGGCCACGTCACCCAGACCTTGCAGAATGCCCTGGCCAACGACCGCGTGGCCCACGCCTATTTGTTTGCCGGCCCTCGGGGCACAGGCAAGACGACCACCGCCCGCCTGTTGGCCAAGGCGGTCAACTGCGTGGGAGAGACGGACCACAAGCCATGTGGGGTTTGCCGCATCTGCCAGGCAGTCGACGAGGGGCGGATGATGGACTTGATCGAAATCGACGCCGCCAGCAACCGGGGCATCGATGAGATCCGTGACCTGCGCGACAAGGTTGGATTTCGACCGGGCGAAGCGCGCACCAAGTTCTATATCATCGACGAAGTCCACATGCTGACCGACCCGGCCTTCAACGCCCTGTTGAAGACCTTAGAAGAACCACCGCCGCACGTCATCTTCGTGTTGGCGACGACCGAGCCGCACAGAATCCCAGATACGATCCTTTCGCGCTGCCAAAGGTTCGATTTCCGGCGCATTCCACTCTCAGGTATGGTACCCTGGCTGGCGCACATCGCCCAGGAGGAGGCCCTGGCCATCGAGCCATCGGCTTTGGAGTTCATTGCCCGCCAGGGCGCAGGCAGCCTGCGCGACGCCATCAGCCTGCTCGATCAATTAGCGGCCTATGGCGCAACCACGATCACGCTTGAGCAGGTACAGACCATGTTGGGCACAGTGGCATCACAGGCTATCGCCGACCTGGTTGATCGGCTGATCGACCGCAACGTGCCGGCCGGCCTGGGGTTGATCAATCAGACGCTGGCGGAAGGGATGGAGCCCCGCCAGTTCACCCGCGAGATGGTCGATTACTTGCGTAAATTGCTGCTGCTCAAGATGGGTGACGGGAGTCAATTGCTGGCGGCTGCCGCCTCCGAAACCGAATTGGCGACGATGAAACAACAGGCGGAACGTATGACGCCCGCCCAGCTAATGCGCACCATCAGGGTCTTTAACTCGGCTGCCCAGGAAGCGAAGACAGGTTTCTTGCCGCAATTGCCGCTGGAACTGGCGTTCTTGGAATCGACGACCGCCGCCGAGGAGACGCCCCCTCGGGCAGTCGAAACCGCCCAGGCGCAAACATCCGAAGCCAAGACAGTCTACAAGCCGGCCGCACCCACGGTGACGCCGGGAAAGCCGGCCGTGACCCCACCCGAACCGGCTCCGCGGGCAAGCGCGCCAGCGGCTCCTCCCCCCCCACCGCCGGCCGAGACCACACCGGCTCCAGAGCAAAACGAACCGGCCGAAGCGGTCGGTGAACAACCTGCTGCGGCCCATTCCCTGGCCTTCGAACACGTCGAACAGAGCTGGCGGGCCATCCTGTCGGCGGTACGCAAAACCGACCCGATGGTACAGGGGCTGATGAACTCGGTTGAGTTGGTGGACGTTGAACGCACTACCGTCATTATTGAGGCACCATCGGATTTGTTGCGCGGACGGATCAACCAGCCTCACACCAAGGCACTGATTGAAGGCTGTTTGACGCAGGTATTGGGAACCAAGGCCCATCTGCGCTGTGTCATGCACGGCGAACACGTACCCTCGTCACGTCCCGCTCAACCGGCAGTGGAAAACAGTGTGGCCAAAGAAGCTCCCAGCGATGCCCAAGAATACCGGACCGGGGAGGGAGCCGGAGACGTCGCCGCCTCACCGGCGGCCTCAAATGAAACGTCGGAGGCAACGCACGACGACCCGATGATCGATGAAGGGCTGAAATTGGGCGGTATCATATCGGACCCGGACGCTTAATTGGCTGAGGTATAATAAGAGGAGATATAAATGGCGAAAGGCAAATCGAAAGGTATGCGATTACCCAAAGCTGCCGGCGGGATGGCCGGCCAAATACAAAAGCTACAACAAGAGATGCTGGCTACCCAGGAAGCGCTGGGTGACGAAGTGCTGGAAGTGACGGCCGGCGGCGGCGCGATCAAGATAACGATCACCGGACATCAAAAAATTCAAGCCATCAGTATCGATCCCGAGGTAGTTGATCCAGAAGACCTGGAGATGCTGCAAGATTTGATCGTGGCAGCGGTGAATGAAGCCATCGACAAATCACAGGAAATGGCAGCTGACCGTATGGGCGGGTTGACATCTGGATTGGGCCTGCCGGGCTTATTCTAATCGGCGTCCAAGGCTGATGATCGACGGCGGCCTTTGTGAAAGCGGAAGGTAAAGTAGATGCAACTTTTGGTGGAACCCGTTGCACGGTTGATCGACGAGTTCTCCCGTCTGCCCGGGATCGGTCCCAAAACGGCGGCCAGGCTGACGTTCTATTTGCTGCGTTCATCGGAAGAACAGGCGCAATCCCTGGCCGAAGCGTTACACAATCTCCACGAGCGCGTCACATTTTGTAGCATTTGTGCCAACATTACAGAAACCGACCCTTGTGCCATCTGCCAGGACGAGGGGCGCGACCGGACCGTGATATGCATCGTGGAAGAGCCGCTGGACGTATTGGCTATCGAACGCACCAACGACTACCGCGGTCTTTATCACGTTCTGCACGGCACGCTTTCGCCGGTAGAAGGCATCGGTCCCGACGATTTGCACATCGCCGATCTCATGCCTAGACTTAAGGGGCCGCCAGCCATCCGAGAGATAATCATTGCCACCAACCCCAACATGGAAGGCGAGGCAACGGCTATGTACATCGCGCGACAACTGGCGGGAAGCAACGTGCAGGTGACGCGGCTGGCGCGCGGCTTGCCGATGGGGGGCGATCTGGAATACGCCGACCAGGTGACGCTTAGCCGGGCATTGGCAGGAAGGCAACAGATGGAATGAGTTTTTATGATATGTTAAGCTGGACTTGCTTTCCAATAATAATTGAGGTAAACTACTAGCCATGAGCGACGAGGGACGAGCGAAGGCACTGGAAACGACGCTCGCCAACCTGCACAAGCGGTTTGGCGACGGAGCGATAATGAAGTTGGGTGGCAGCACCCACCTGCATATCGAGAGCATCCCCACGGGCTCACTGGCGCTCGACATCGCTCTGGGTGTCGGCGGCATTCCCCGCGGTAGGGTCACGGAAATCTATGGGCCCGAATCTTCCGGCAAGACAACTTTGTGCCAACACATCATCGCTGAAGCCCAGAAACGGGGAGGAATCGCCGCTTTCATCGACGTGGAGCACGCGCTTGATCCCGTGTATGCCGCTCGTTGCGGCGTCAACGTGGACGAGCTGTACGTCTCCCAGCCGGACACCGGTGAGCAGGCACTCGAGATTGCCGAAGCGCTGGTCCGCAGTGGGGCTGTAGACGTGATTGTGGTCGACTCGGTCGCCGCACTGGTCCCGCGAGCCGAAATTGAAGGGGAAATGGGCGACGCCCACGTCGGCTTGCAGGCGCGGCTTATGAGCCAGGCGCTGCGGAAACTGGCCGGGGCCGTCAAGCAGAGCAACACCTCACTCATTTTCACCAACCAATTGCGACAGAAGATCGGCATCATGTTCGGCAATCCCGAAACGACCACCGGTGGGATGGCATTGCGGTTTTACGCATCGGTCCGGCTGGACATGCGCCGCGTTGAAGCCATCAAATCCGGCGGTGAAGTAACCGGCAATCGCACCAAAGTCACGGTTAAGAAGAACAAGGTAGCACCACCGTTCAAAATTGCCGAATTTGACATCATGTATAACGAAGGTATAAGCAAGGTTGGTGACATCCTGGATATCGGCGTGGATATCGGTTTGATCGACAAACGCGGTTCTTTCTACTCCTACGAAGACACCCGGTTGGGGCAAGGTCGAGAAAACTCGAAGCAATTTTTGGCTGACAATCCGGCCATCGCCCTGGAGATTGAAAATAAGATACGCGAAGCCAAAGGGCTACCATTGGTACAGGCTGCCGAAAAGGCAGAGGAAAATAAAAAAGACACGGAGTCTTAGGAACGAAACATATACTTACTAGATGAATAGTTGAAACAGCCGGCAACTGCTGGAAACCTTTGAGCCCCTTCTGAATGGGCTGGATATTCGAAACAGTTGTTGGCTGGCAGCCACAGCTGGTGGATACACTGTTCAATTCATAAACAAGGAAACACTGTTTATGGCCCTTGCGGGCCGGTGGCAATCCATAGCTCCGCCAGGACGATTAACCGAGAGGTGGCCGCCCTGCGGTGTTTGTGAAGTGTTGGTACGTATCCCGTCTACATTGATGGCAGAAAAGCGATGCGACCTTTGTACGGATCCAGCCGACGGCAACTCAGTCTGCACGTAGGCACAGTTGATAGTTCATAAACATGGGACTCGGTGACGTATCACGTTGCTCGAGTATACGTCAAACCTGTTGCCTTTCCGGGTCCGGAACCGTGTAAGCTAAGCTTTTCCAGAGCATTCCTGACGGCTACGACAAGCTGTGGCACAATGTTGCTACGGTTTGTCGTTTTTTTATCTCGGCGGCAACCGGGAGAGAGAGCAAAAGGTGGCTGGCAAGGTAACCGGCTTGCAGCTTCAAAAGCGCAACAAAGACCGGGTCAACGTCTACATTGACGGGCAGTTTGCCTTCGGCCTTACTGCAGTTGACGCAGCCGGCCTGCACAAGGGCCAGTACCTTTCTGACGAGCAGATAGCGTCACTCCAAAAAGAAGATTACCGGCAAAAGGCATTTGATCGCGCGGTACGTTTCTTGAGTTATCGACCGCGCAGCCAGACCGAAGTGATACGATACTTAAAACAGAAGCTGTTGGACGACGATACGCTCGATTACGTGATCGACCGCCTGCAGCAATACGATTATCTCAATGATGTGGCTTTTGCCCGTTTCTGGGTGGAAAATCGGCAGCGATTCAAGCCACGCAGCAAGCGGGCGCTGAATTATGAGTTGCGAGAGAAAGGCGTTGAACGCGAAGTTGCGGACGCCGTTATTGAAGATGTAGATGAAGAGGAAGCAGCCTGGCAGGCGATTGCCACGAAATTGGATAGCTGGAGCCACCTGGAACGAGAGGCATTCCGAAAAAAGTTGTTCGGATTCTTGCAGCGGCGCGGCTTCAGTTATGACGTTATCAAACATACACTTCTTAAAGCCTGCCAGATGACGAATAATGACGATTAAAATGAATTACCAGCGAGAATCAAGGAGACTTTAGCATATGGGAAATTCTGCGATGACGATACTGCTGGTCATCGGGGTGAGTGTCCTGGCCCTGGTGATCGGCTACTTCATCCGAATGTACATGTCGGAAGGCAAGTTGAAATCAGTTCAGGCGGAAGCCGACCGCATCCTGGAGCAGGCCGAGGCCCAGAAGAAGACGCTGCACCTGGAAGCCAAAGAGATGGCCATGAAGCTGCGCGAGGACATTGAGGCGGAGATGGAGCGAAAACGGCAGGACCTGCAGCGTCAAGAAGAACGCCTGCAGAAACGCCAAGAAACGCTTGATCGCCGCTTCGAAACCATCGACAACCGCGAGCGCACACTCAGCAAACGCCAAAGCGCCCTCGACCGGCGAGCCAACGAGGTTGAGGAGCTTTACAGCCAGCAGATGGCTGAAATCCAGCGCATCTCGGGCCTGACCCGGGAAGAAGCCAAGGACCTCCTGCTGCAGGAGGTCGAAAAGGATGCCCGCCAAGACATGGCGCGGATAGTCAGGGAGATCGAAGCGGAAGCCAAGGCCGAAGGCGAGCGCCGAGCTCGCCGGCTCATCGCCGACGTCATTCAGAGGATCGCTTCCGACCAGGTGTCGGAGACGGTTGTGTCAGCCGTTCCTCTGCCCAACGATGACATTAAAGGCCGCATCATTGGCCGGCAGGGTCGCAACATCCGCGCCTTCGAGAATGCAACCGGTATCGACGTGATTGTCGATGATTCACCCGAAGAAATCATTCTTTCCGGCTTCGATCCCGTCAGGCGGGAAGTGGCGCGGGTGGCAATGACAAAATTGATCACCGACGGTCGCATCCACCCCGGCCGCATCGAAAAGGTCGTCGAAAAAGCGCAAGAAGAAGTAGACCAGACGATTATGGAGGAAGGTGAACAGGCCGGATTGGAGGCAGGTGTGCCCGGTTTGAAACCAGAACTGCTGCGATTGTTGGGCCGCCTCAAATACCGCACCAGCTACGGGCAAAACCAACTGCACCACGCCGTCGAGTCGTCTCGCATCGCCAGCATGTTGGCGGTTGAGCTGGGTGCCGACATCCGTGTAGCCAAGACCGCCGGTTTGTTGCACGACATCGGCAAGGCAATCGATCACGAGGTGGAAGGGCCGCACGCACTGATTGGTGCCGACGTTGCCAAGCGTTACGGCGTGGGGCCGCAAGTCGTCCATTGTATCGCTGCTCACCATCACGAGGTCGAACAAGAATCATTAGAGGCAATCATCGTAGAAGTGGCCGACGCCATTTCCGGCTCCAGGCCCGGCGCCCGGCGCGAGAGCCTGGAGAACTACGTCAAGCGGGTGGCTGCTCTGGAGGAATTGGCCAACTCTTTCAAGGGCGTGGGCGAAAGCTTTGCCATCCAGGCCGGGCGTGAGATCCGGATACTGGTCAAGCCAGAAGAAATCGATGACTATGCCGCAATAACCTTGTCCAAGGACATTGCACGTAAAGTAGAAGAAACGCTGCAATATCCAGGACAGATTAAAGTGACAGTTATTCGCGAAACCCGGGCGGTAGATTACGCCAAGTAGGCGCCGGCAGGACGTCTGCGACCGGTCGGTCCCCAATAAAAGAGCCGATCCCTTTTTGCCGAGGGATCGGCTCTTTTTGAGACCTTCTCGAACAGGCCGTATGGTTTAGTTGTTGGCACCCAGAAATTGGCGCAGTACGGTTTGCAGAATGCCATTGTTGCGGTAATAGTCAACCTCAACCGGGCTATCCAACCGGCAGACGGCCGAGAAGCTGCGGCTTCCGCCCTGTGCATCGCTGACCTGCACTACCACGTCCTGCAGGGGTCGCAGCGAGTCGTCCACCAGAATGGTATAGGTCTCCTCGCCGGTCAGGCCTAACGAGGCCGCATTTTCCCCGGCCTTGAACTGCAACGGCAAAACGCCCATGCCCACCAGGTTGCTGCGATGGATACGCTCGAAGCTCTCGGCCAACGCCGCCCGAATTCCCAGCAATTGGGGTCCTTTGGCCGCCCAGTCGCGGCTGGATCCGGTGCCGTATTCTTTGCCGGCCAGGACCAACAGGGGCGTACCAGACGCCTGGTAGCGTTGGGCAGCCGCGTATGTGGTCATTACCTCACCGTCCGGCAAATAAGTCGTCCACCAGCCCTCTCTGCCGGGAGCCAACTGGTTCTTAAGGCGGATATTGGCAAACGTGCCACGCGTCAAAACCCGGTCGTTGCCACGCCGTGTGCCGTAACTGTTAAAGTCCTGCGGTTCTACACCCAGGCTGATCAAATACTGTCCGGCCGGGCTGTCTTCGGGAATGGCTCCCGCGGGCGAGATGTGATCGGTGGTCACGCTGTCGCCTACCTTCACCAGTACGCGTGCATGACGAATCGGTTCGATTGGCTGGGGTATGGGCTGCATTTCCAGGAAGAAGGGCGGCTCCTGGATGTAGGTCGAGTCGTCTTGCCAGTCGTATAGAGCGCCAACACTCACCGGTATCGCATTCCACATCGGGTTGCTGGACTCGATGTCCCGGTAAACGGCCGTGAATTCCTCCGGTGTCAACGCCTGGTCCAAATACGTGCCGATCTCATCCGAGGTCGGCCAGATGTCTTTCAAAAAGACGGGCCGGCCGGCCTTATCAGTTCCCAGCGCCTCCGTGGTCAGGTCGATGTCCACCGTTCCCGCCAGCGCGTAGGCGACCACCAGGGGCGGCGATGCCAGGTAGTTGGCCTTGGACAGTGGATGAATGCGACCCTCGAAATTGCGGTTG
>CAZHBM010000013.1:0-22364 GCA_964529945.1 uncultured Anaerolineales bacterium
AAATGGCGGCTGGATAGAAAAGTTATCCGCGAAACCGGGGTCGCAGAGATATGTCTCTGGTTTCGCGGATGGTAAATAGCTCACTTGGAAGGCTGGAAACAGTTGGAGAACCGGAAACGCCCTACACTCAAAGATGTGGCTGCTCTGGCCGGGACATCGGTGGCAACTGCTTCCCGCGTGCTTAGTGGCCGGGGACATGTTGCCGACGCGACTCGGGCGGAGATCGAAGCGGCCGCCAAATCCCTCAACTACCGCCCCGATCTGCGTGCCCGCGGACTGCGCAAGCGGGCCAGCCTGAGCATCGGCTTGATCATCCCGAATTTGCTCAACGCCTACTACACGGCGCTGGCGGACAACATCAGCCAACTTCTGGTCGAACGCGGCTACCATTTACTCTTGTCGGCCACGCGCGACGACCCTGAGAACGAAAGCGACATGCTGTCGGATATGATCGGGCTTGGGGTGGATGGTTTGATCTGGGTGCCGTCCTTCAACGCCGACGATACGCTGGAAACACTGTTGCGAGATCAGATCCCGACTGTCTCCATCGTCAGGCGTTTGCCGGGCGACCCGCTCGATACGGTCGTGTTCGAGGATTTCAGCGGCAGCAAGTCGGCCGTTGAATATTTGATCGCCTTGGGGCACGAGCGCATCGGCTACATCGGCGGTGATCTGAGGCATAGCAGTAACTATGACCGGCGGGAAGGGTACGTGGCGGCTATGAAAGATGCCGGTCTGCCTCTGGACAACAGTCTCATCAAGGTGGATACGACCACCGGCACGCGCACAATCCTGGCCGTAGATAGCTTGTATCGTCTCGATCGCCCGCCGACGGCAGTGTTTGTGGCCGGAAATGCCATTATGCCTGGCGTCGTGCGCACTTTGCGCCAGAAGGGTTTGCACATCCCCACCGACGTGTCTGTCATTTGCTTTGACGATGTGGATTGGTTTTCTTTCTCGGTGCCGCCCATTACGGCGATCAGCGTCAGCTATAACCGGCTGGCAAAGGTAGCTCTTAACCTGCTTTTCGCCCAAATCGATGGAACTGCACCCCCGGGGGGAAGGCCGGCTTTCATCACGATCAAACACGAACTGATCGTGCGTGGTTCAACCATTCCCGTCGCGACCAGATCACATCCGGCATCGGTTGAAAGAGACCCTCAATGTGACGATGTGCAGGAAGTCAGCGGCGTGGTTTGACCTCGGAACCCTCCTGTTGGCCGGCTTGAGCCATTATTTGCGAACCCGGACAACCTGCTAAATGGAAATCTGAAGGAGCAATAAAATGTCAAAGGTAAAAGTAGGTGTCGTTGGATATGGAACGATAGGGCAACGGCTGGCTGATGGTGCACAGCTCCAGGATGATATGGAATTGGTCGGCATCGTCGACGTCGCGCCCACCTTGGGATTGCGGGCGCTGTACGAAAGCGGTATGCCCTACGATCTCTACCTGGTGGACCCGGCCCGAAAGCCGGAGTTCGATGCTATCGGCATTCCGGTGGCGGGTTCTTTTGACGATCTCCTGGGGCAAATAGACGTTGCTCTGGATGCCACGCCGGCCGGTATCGGCGCCAAAAACAAAGAGCTGTACCGCAAGTATGGCATCAAGGGTATCTTCCAGGGCGGCGAGAAGAATGAAGTGGCCGATGTCTTTTTCCACGGCTACGCCAACTACGAAAAGGGGCTGGGGCAGAATTTCCTGAAGCTGACATCGTGCAATACAACCGGCCTGATCCGGGCGGTGGATGCGATCGACCGAGAAGTTGGGGTCGAAAAAATCGCCATCACCATCATCCGGCGCGTGGCCGACCCCGGTGACACGCACCGCGGGTTGGTGGATCTGCTCAAGGTCGAAGCGGTGCCCAACCACCAGGCAGTCGACTTGATGACCATTATGCCCCACGTTCAGGCGACCGGCTTGCTGGTACACACCCCGATCACCCACGGGCACATTATCAGCATTCTGGCGACACCCAAGAAATCGATCAGCAAGCAGTCGCTGTTGGACATCTTCCGTGCCCATCCACGTATTCGGGTTGTGCGTATCGCCGACGGGTTCGACTCGAATACGTCCCTGTTCAAATATGCCCGCGACCTGGGCAACAAACGCGGTGATATGTTCGAAATCGGCGTCTGGGAAGAGTGCATCGGCTTTTCGGGCGACGATCTGCTGTTTGCCATCAACATCCCTCAGGAAGCCGTAACCATTCCGGAGACGGTCGACGGCGTGCGCGCCAGCATGGAAATGCAGACCGATCGACTGGAAGCTGTAGGCCTGACCAATCGCTATTTGGGGATGGTCGCCGGTCGCTGACCGGGCGGCGCGGAGGTGAAGTGTGCTGCCAGCAATCTTGTCACTCGACGAGTTCGACTTCGCGGGAAAAACAGTTATCCTGCGAGTTGACATAAATTCACCGATCAACGCGGTAGAAAAAACCTTAAAAGACGACAATCGTATCCGGAAGAGCTTGCCGACCATCCGTGAATTGGCCGACAGCGGCGCCCGGGTGGTGATGTTGGCCCACCAGGGCGACACTGAGGACTACCAGAATCTAATCGACCTGGCTCCGCATGCCGAACGCTTGAGCCTGTTGTTGGGAAAACCGGTTGCCTTCATCGACGACATTGCCGGCCCGGCGGCTGTGGCGCACATCAAGGACCTGGAAGATGGGCAGTTGCTGCTGCTGAACAATGTGCGTTACCTGACGGAGGAAGTGTCCACCTTCGTCAATTTTGTGAAGCTGACCCCCGCGCAATTGGCCGATACGCGCCTGGTGCGCAATCTGGCCCCTCTGGCGGACTATTTCGTGTGCGAGGCATTTGCCGCCGCGCACCGGTCGGCGCCATCCTTGATCGGTTTTGCGCAGGTGTTGCCGGCCATCGGCGGGCGGTTGTTCGTGGACGAATACAGCGCTCTGGCGCGAGTCAAGGAAAACCCAACGCCACCGCGGGTGTACGTCTTGGGTGGCGCACGCATCGCCGACGCCTTCAGCATGATGGACCAGGTGCTGGCGACCGGTGCCGCCGAGACGGTGCTGACCTCCGGCCTGACCGGGGAGGTGATGTTGTTGGCGCAAGGCAAGCGTTTGGGCGAACCAACAGAACAGTTGATCGACGACAAAGGGTTATCGCCCTTCATCGAGCGAGCACGCAAGTTGCTTGAGGACTATGGGGAGCGGATTCAAGTGCCATCCGATTTCGCCGTCGACGACGGCGGGCGGAAGGAGCTCAGCCTGGAGCAATTGCCGACCGACAAACTGATCATCGACATCGGCCAGGATACCATCGACCGGTATATCGCGTACATCCAGCAGGCGGCGACCATATTTGTCAACGGTCCCTCTGGCATCTACGAACAACCGGCCGGTGCCTTGGGCACCCAGCGACTGTGGACGGCGATCGCCCAGGCGCCCGGATACTCGGTCATCGGCGGCGGTGACAGCGTGGCGGCGGCCAAACGTTTCGACGTGAGGGACCAATTGAGCTACGTATGCACCTCCGGCGGTGCCATGGTACGTTTTTTGTCTGGCCAGCGGTTGCCGGTGGTTGATGCATTGATAGCGGCCGCAGCCCAATATCGCCAGGCGGCTGACCGATGAGCCGGATACAGATTGCTGTTCCGTACGGCCAAGGCCAGGCCAGGGCGGAGGTGCCGGCCGAAACCTGCCTGGGATCCTTCCAGCCGGTTGCACCGTCTACCGCTCCGGATGAGAGTCGTCTGATAGGGGATGCCCTGGCCAACCCCATCGGGTCCAAGCCTCTGCGGGAGCTGGTGCGGCCTGGCCAGAGCGTCGCGCTGGTGACCAGCGATCTCACCCGTCCCTGCCCATCCGACCGACTGCTGCCGCCAATCCTGGAAGAGTTGGCTGCAGCCGGCGTTCCCGACGACGACATCTTTATCGTTATGGCCCTGGGGTTGCACCGGCCTATGTCGGCCGAAGAAATCGACATCGCGCTGGGAACTGAGGTGTCCGGCCGCTACCGGGTTCTCAACCACGATCCGGAAGACACGGTTCGGCTAGGCACCACCAGTAGCGGCACGCCGGTTGAGTTCTTTCGCCCTCTCGTCGAGGCCGATGTGCGGATATGCGTCGGTAATCTGGAGTTGCACTATTTCGCCGGCTTCTCGGGCGGTGCCAAAGCGATTCTGCCGGGGTGTGCCTCCAAAGCGTGCATCCGCGCCAATCACGCCAAAATGGTTGACGAGAAGGCCGCCGCCATGAATCTGGACGACAATCCGGTGCGCAACGACCTTGAAGAGGGCGTCGCTTTGTTGGGCGTGGACTTCATTCTGAACGCCATTGTGGACGAACATCACCGGGTGGTCGCGGCCTATGCCGGCGACGTGACGTTGGCGCACCGGGCCGGATGCCGGCAGGTGACCGAACGTGGGACGATACCGATTCCGGCTAAAGCCGATATTGTGGTCGTCGGCGCCGGCGGTTTTCCCAAAGACATCAACCTCTACCAGGCCCAGAAGGCGCTGGAAAATGCAGCCACCGCCGTCAGGGATGGCGGTGTGGTCATTCTGGTGGCCGAATGCGGCGAAGGTTTTGGAAACCAAACATTCGAAGACTGGATGATGTCGGGCGATTCGGCCGACGAAACCCTGGCCCGCATCGAGCGCGAATTTGTGCTGGGTGGGCACAAAGCGGCCGCCATCGCGGCGGTCCGCAAACGGGTTGACATCTACACAGTCTCCGCGATGGACGGCGAGACGCTGGCCCGCGGAGGACTGGTGGTTTTCACCGACTTGCAGGCAGCGCTGGACGCGGCCTTTGCCGATCTGGGCGCCCAAGCCACTAGCCTCGTTTTCCCGTATGGCGCGTCTTCTCTGCCGGCGGTGGCAAGCCTGTAAGGAGCCAATAAGCGATTTCCTAAAGATGTTGTCGAGACGGCATCCCCACCCTGGTGGGGACGCCGTTTCTGTTTGCTCCGTTTATGTTCCACAAACACGGACAAAAGGGAGATTGTCGACGAGCCCTACCAGCTTGTTGCCAAGAGGAGTATGTTTCTCGTTCAACGGCTGTGTCCCAAATTTGGGCGGGAGAAATCGGACCGCGCCAGGATTTGGCTGCGATGCAGGTTCGTGACAGACCGCTCACACACGTTTTTAGAGGCACATAGAATCAGGTAGGTTTTTGTTGCTTGTGGGTGGAAAGTCTTCCACCCACAAGCAACAAAAAGGAGATAAAACCGGCCGCCGAGTCCCAGACACAGCCACTGAGAGAATTGGACACAGCCGTTGAATGGGGTGAGTCCCAAATCTTTCGTTGGAGAAATTGGACCGAGCCAACGCCTGGCGGACAAGCAGGCTTGATAAAGACCGCTCACTTCACGTATTGAGGGACGCGTGGAATCAGGCAGTATCTTTATCTTTTTTGTGGGGGGAAGGCCTTCCCCCCACAAAAAAGATAAAGATAGTCTAGAACCGGCCATCAGTTCACGCGGTTTTCTACCAAGGAGATGGGACTCACCCCATTCGACTGTGGCGATTGATCGACTGGGACGCCTGTGTTATAATTGCGCCAGTTTTTGATCGGGACTATGCTTGGATGGATTTTGTTGGTGGTTATTACCGCCCGGCAACTGATACGATTTGGCAGATGTCTGATAATTGCCGTTGTGGATCGAGGATGTGAGGAATGCAGGGAAGTCGTCGCGTGTGGATGGTGGGGTTGAGTCTATTGCTGGTCGGATTGGCCTATCCTGTTGGCGCCGCCAAGCCTACTCTGGCCCAATCCGCAACTGCCAGGCTAGCCGTGGCTGCCTTCCGCAACGGGCAATGGGACATCTACAGCCTGGACGAGTCGGGTCAGAACCTCAAACAGCTGACCGACGATGTCTACGAGGACAAAGATCCTGCCTATTCACCCGATGGCAGCCGGTTGGCATACGCTTCCCGGCGGCAAGCCAACTGGGACGTATACGTGTTGGACCTGAAGACCGGTTCCGAGACGCGCTTGACCCATAATCCTCATTACGACGGTGCGCCTTCCTGGAGTCCTGACGGGCGCCGGCTGGCCTTTGAGTCTTTCCAGACCGGTGATCTGGACGTGTGGGTGGTTGACCTGGAGACCGGCGGACTGGACGACGTCACCCAGGACTCGTCCTCGGGCGACTTTGCGCCGGCCTGGAGCCCGGACGGCGGTCGCATTGCCTTCACCTCGTGGCGCAACGGGAACAAAGACCTTTTCTTGTTGGATGTCGCCAGCGGCGATGTTACCCAGGTGTCGGATAGCCCGGCAGCCGAGGAGTGGCCGGCCTGGAGCCCCGACGGGGGGCAACTGGCTTACGTCTACAATTGGTTGGGCGAGCGCGAGGTATACGTGCTCGATCTTAGCCGGCCCGGCGCGTCCGCCCGGCAAGTGACCTGGCTGGGACGCGATGATGGGCCGGTCTGGTCCCCGGACGGGACGCGCCTGGGGTTCATCAATCACCGCTATGATGGTGAGCAATTGCTGTGGAAAAACCTCGCGGATGATGTGTCTTTGCCGGCCGGCGTGACGGAAGTCGCCTGGCTGGACGGGCGCGTCGGCTGGCACCCTGGACCGGCGGACTATGGTACCGGGGTCGTTTCACTGCTGAACGATGGCCCATCGCCCTTGTACACTGAGGAGCTGGCTCCCAGCCAGAGCACCGAGGGCGAGCCGTGGGACCTGCTCCAATTGGAAGACGTGAATCTGCCCACGCCCGATATGACTCCTTAGTTGAGCGACCAGGTGGATGATTCCTTCTACGCCGCGCGTCGCCGGTTGCGCGAAGAGGTCGGTTATGATTTTCTGGGCCAGTTGTCGGAGGCCTACCGGCCGGTGCAGTTTTACAGCGACGTTTCCGAATATGCCAGCTGGCACAAAAGCGGCCGGGCCTTCGATACGTTGTTTGATTTCAACACCGGCGACGGCCAGGTGATGGAGATTGTGCGCGACGATATGGGCGGCGAGACGTATTGGCGCGTGATGTTGCGTTGTGAGGACCAAAGCGGTGCCTGCGGCCGGCCTTTGACCGCAGCCGCCTGGAACTACAGCCGCCAGGCGCGGACCGAGTTGGCTCCCGAGGAAGGCGGCGTGGAAAAAGGTGAAATTGAGGCCTATTACGTCGATCTGACCGCACTGTTGCGTGAATATGGCTGGACACGCATCTCGTCCTGGGACAGCGACGAGTTTTCCTGGACCTGGCATTTCAAGGGCTTTGAATATTGGCACTTCCAGAAGCCAAATGGTGAAGATTGGTACCATGCGATGGAAGAAGTCCACCCGCCTGACAAATTGAGCCAGTTGTTCACGTACGACGATATGCGACAAAAAGGCGACCCGCCAGCGTTAATCGCTTTGAAGGGCGTACCCCTGCCGGCGGAAGCGCGTCTGTGGTGGCAAACACTGCGACCTTAAACTCATTACCCGGACAACCTAATTTTAGCCTTCAAACCCAAAACGGAGTTGGTGCTATGGAGAATCGTCCCGATCAGGTACAGGCGGCACCCGCGCATAGAGGGATTCGCCCGAAATTCGTGATTGGCGGCCTGGTGATTGTGGCTGCCTTGGGCTTCCTGATCTTCAGCACGACCCGCAGCACCGCCGCGTTTTTCCTGACGGTCGACGAATTGTATGCCAAAGGGCCGGCCGCCCAATCCCGCACGGTACGCGTGTCGGGGCAGGTGGTGGGTGACAGCGTCGATTTCGACGCCGGAAACGTTATGCTGCGATTTGAACTGGCCGGAGAGGGCAACCAAACGTTGCCGGTGGTCTTCAATGGACCGATGCCCGACCAGTTGCGGGACCAGGCTGAGGCCATCGTTGAGGGTAAGTACGACGGCAGCCGGTTGACGGCCACGAGTGTTTTGCTGAAGTGTCCATCGCGCTACGAAGAAATGGGTGTCTCCGAAGAAAAAGTGGAATCGATTCACTGACCGGAAGGCTGGAACTGATGGCAACAATCGGGTACACGGCTATTCTGCTCTCGATGATGCTCGCCCTGTATGCCTGCGTGAGCGCCACGCTGGGACGCCGGAAGGGTTCCGCCAGTCTGCTGCTTAGCGCCCGCAATGCCGTGCTGGCCGTGGCGGTATTGCTTTCCCTGGCGGTAGCGATCGAGGTTTACCTGCTGGTCAGCAATGATTTCCGCACCCTCTACGTCGCTCAAGTCAGCAGCCGCAGCCTGCCGCTCATCTTCAAGGTCACCGCTTTGTGGGGCAGCCAATCCGGATCGCTCCTGTTTTGGTCGTGGTTGATGTCGCTTTTCGGTGCCGGAGCGGTGATGCAGCAATGGCGACGGTTGCACCGGTTGATTCCCCACGTCATCGCCGTCACCCAAGGTACTTTACTCTTCTTCCTGACCTTGATTTCCGGGCTGTGGGCCTGGCTTGAACAACCGTTGGTCTGGTTGGGGCAAAGCCAGGCCGCTGTGCTATTCGCCGATATGGCGCGCATCAACCCGTTCTTCCAGTTGAACACCGTGCCGGTCGATGGCAGCGGCCTGAATCCCGTCTTGCGTCACTGGGGCATGATTCTGCACCCGCCTATGCTCTACCTGGGATTCGTCGGCTTTGTGATCCCGTTCGCCTTTGCCACCGGCGCGCTGGTGACCGGAGAAACGGGCAGCGACTGGCTGCGGGCGACGCGGCGCTGGACGCTGACCGCCTGGCTGTTTTTGTCGGTTGGCCTGATCTTGGGAATGTGGTGGGCGTACGGCGTGTTGGGCTGGGGCGGATACTGGGGGTGGGATCCGGTGGAGAACTCGGCCTTGATGCCCTGGCTGACCGGCACCGCCTTTTTGCACTCGGCCGTGATGCAGGAGAGACGGGGCATGTTCAAGGTGTGGAACATGATCCTGATTATTCTGACCTACGGGCTGGTGATCTTTGGCACCTTCCTGACGCGCAGCGGCGTAGTGGCCTCGGTGCATACCTTCGCCCAGTCCGGTCTAGGCCCACTGTTTCTGCTGTTCGTCGGCGGCACGATGATCTACGCCGTTGTTCTTCTGTTCAGCCGGCTGGATGTGCTGTCGAGTCAGAACCGGCTGGACTCGGTGTTTTCCCGTGAAGCGCTATTCTTATTGAACAACATCCTCTTCCTGGCGGTCGCATTCGTGACTTTCTGGGGGACGATCTTCCCCGTCTTCTCAGAGCTATTGGCCGGGCAGAAAGCTATCGTTGGGCCGCCCTTTTTCAATCGGGTCAACGGCCCGCTGTTGGCGCTGTTGGTGATTGTGATGGGTGTCGCGCCGTTGATCCCCTGGCGCAAAGTCTCGCGGGATAGACTGGGCAGGCTGCTTCTGTGGCCGCTGGTGGCGGGCGGCGTGGCAACGATTGGCCTGTTCGCCGCCGGAATGCGCGATCTGGCAGTTCTGCCGGGCACGGAGATTCGTCTCGTTCCGCTATCCTTGTTCTACGGTATCATCGTTTTTGCGGGAACGGCTACCTTGCAGGAGATCGTTCGGGGCGTGCGGGCGCGCCGCTCCGCCACCAACCCCAACGTGTTTCAGGCCCTGGGCGGCCTGTTTTCCCACAACCAGCGTCGTTATGGGGGCTACCTGGTTCACCTGGGTGTCATTCTGATGGCGTTGGGTATTCTGGGTACCAGTTTTATGACCACGGAGAGCCAGCAGAACCTGGCCGAGGGCGAGACGATGACTATCCGCTCGGCGCTGGGGCCGACTTACGAATTGCGCTATCTGGGCCTGGGACTGCTCGACAGTCCGGCCGACGTACAACGTGTTGCCGCTGCAGTGGCCGTTAGCCGTAATGGACGACCTGTCGGCGGACTGCAGCCTCGGCGGGACTTCTTTATCGAGCAGGAACAGCCCATGACGGTGCCGGCCATACGGCATACCGCCGGCGACGACCTGTACCTGGTGCTGGCCGGCTGGGAGAACAGCGGCCAGACGGCCACCTTCAAGGCGTACGTCGAGCCGCTCATTAACTGGCTCTGGCTGGGTAGCGTCGTCTTTATCCTGGGAACGCTGGTGGCGATGTGGCCGCAGCCGGTGCAGCCACGCGTTCCGGAAATCAAAAACCTGCCGGCCGGGGTTTCTTCGTTATCCGCTTCGAGTTGAGGAAAATGGAAAGACGTCTTATGAGAGCGAAAGCGTGGCTACAACTGGGTCTGGCTTTCTTGGTCGTTGGCCTGCTGTCGGCGACCGCGTCGACGGTTTCGGCTCAGACACCGACGGCCGACGAAATCAATGAGGTTGCCAGGTACCTGAGCTGTCCGACCTGTACCGGCATCAATGTGGCCGACTGCCCGACGGAGACGTGTGCCCAATGGCGACAGGAGATCGGTCGCTTGTTGGCCGAGGGCAAGAGCCGGCAAGAAATACTCGACTATTTTGCAGCCCGTTACGGCGACCACGTGCTGCAAAACCCACCCGGACGGGGCATCTTTTTGTGGGTGTGGATTGTGCCGGCCGTGGCCGTCATCGCCGGTGGGGGATTGTGGCTGTATTGGATGAGACGCTGGGCGCCCAAGGAGTCTTCCCAGGAGTCACCGGCTGATGGTCAGGCGGAGGCGGACGACGAATACGTGCGCCGTGTGGAGCGCGATCTGGAGAGGTGGAAATCGTGAGTGAAGGCAAGGAACAGAATGCCGCGCCGAATTTAGGCCAATCACCCGATCGGCGACGACGCACGGTGATCCTGGTCGGGGTACTGGGTCTGCTGGTGGTGCTCCTGGCCATGCTGGGGTTTGGGTTGCGTCCAAGCACCTCGCTGGGGTTGGTCGGCGAACCGGCGCCTGTTTTTTCTCTGACGGCCTTCAATGGGGATTATGCCGGGCAATCCATTGCCCTCGATGAACTGCGTGGACAGGTGGTTGTGTTGCACGTATGGGCTTCCTGGTGCGTGGAATGTGAGCCCGAGATGCTGCTGATGGAGCGAATGTGGCAGACTTATGCCTCTGTGGGCGTCCAAATCATTGGCGTTGATTACCTGGACACCGACTCGGCCGGGCTGGCCTACCTGGAACGCTTGGGCGTCACCTTTCCCAACGGGCCTGACGTCGGTTCGCAGATTTTCCAGGACTATCACTGTACGGGCGTGCCCGAGACGTTTTTTATCGACCGGCAGGGGGTGGTGCGTCACGTGCAGATTGGGGTGATCTCAGAAGCGGCGATGCGCCAGCTACTCGACGGGTTGCTGTCACAGGAAGGAGCCTGAGTTGACCTGGTTGGTATGGGTTGTTTCGCTGGGTTTGATCGTGGTCGCAGCCGGTTGGGTCTTGTGGCCGCTGCGAAAAGGTTGGACCGACGAGCCGCGGTTATTGGGGGCCGGCAGTGGGCCGGCTGGCTTGACTGCGCGTCTAGCCCCAAAAAAGCGCCAGGAAGCCGAACTGCTGGCCCGCAGGGACGCTCTCTATACGGCGCTGCAGGATGCCGACCACGACATGGAAACGGGCAAGCTGTCCGCCGAAGATTATGGGGCATTGCGACGGCAATACGTGGCCGAAGCGGCCCGCGTTTTGGCGCAGATTGACAGCCTGGTTGCCGGAGAACCGGAAAGTGGGTCAGTGGAAATCGATGACGAGATTGAAGCGGCGGTGGTGACAATGCGTCGCGAACGCGCCGCTGCGGGCGGAGATGCCTGAGATGAGAGCGTGCAAGTGGCGAAACCGGCGGGTCTCGCTGGTCGTGGCGGCCCTGTGGCTGCTAACTTCACTGGCAGCCGGCCCGAGCGCCTCCGCCCAGGGGACCGGCGGTGTGATCTCCGGCCAGGTCTGGAACGTTACGACGGAGACTCCCGTTGACGCGGGAACCGTGGAGTTGTGGCGGTGGGACGAGGATGGACCCGTACAGTTGGCCAGCACGATGGTCGATGCGAGCGGCAATTTTCGCCTGGAGAATGTGGACGCCTCGGCCGACAACCTGTACCAACTGCAGATGGTGTACCAGGAGGTAGCCTACCTCTCGGACTCCGTCGTGTTTGCCGAAGGTGAGACGACGACCACAACGCAGATTGCGGTGTATGAGACGACGCCGAATCCAGACGAGGTGGTCATCGACCGCTTTCATTTTGTGATCTTGGCCCAGACTGCCGGCCAACTCACGTTGTTGGAGGTCTACCAGTTCACCAATAACGGACCGCTCACCTACGTGGGTACCGAAGATACGGACGGGCAGCCGCGCACGGTGACTATCGACCTGCCGGTGGGCGCCACCAACGTCAAGTTGGAGAACGCGCAGTTGACCGGAGCGGTGGAATGGCGGGACGATCAGGTTGTGACCGGCTTGCCCATCCGGCCGGGTCCAAACGGTCTCGATTTGGCGTTCAGTTACCGTCTTGATTATCAAGGGAACAGCCTGACCATCAACCGGCCGTTGCCGTACGACACCGGGTCCATCAGCGGCCTGTTGTTGGATCAAGGCATAACGCTCTCCAGCCCTTCCCTCACTGCGGGAGGGACGATGGAGGCCGGGGGAGGGACATATCTGCAGTTCGAAGGGGGTGATTTGAAAGGCGGTGATAGCCTGGTGTTGAATCTGGCGCATTTGGATGAGGCCCGTGTCAGCCAGGATGCAGCAGCGGAGCCGGAGGTGGCGCCGGAGGTAATGCCGTCGGCGGTTGTTTCCGGGCAGCAGATTGTGCGCTGGCCGGTCCTCGGCCTCGGTTTGTTGCTGGTTGCCGGCGCCTTCGTCTTTGCGGCGACGCGGGGACGGGCAGTCGTCGTGCCAGACAACGGCGTTGAGGAGCAACCGGGCGAGCGGACGCAACTTCTGCGACTACTGGCTCAATTGGACGATGCTTACGCTGCCGGCTTGTTGGACGACGCCGTTTATGAACGATTGCGCCAACAGCACAAGGCACGCCTGCGGGCTATCTGGCCCCGGCCGACCGGGCCACGGGAAGGCCCATGATCGAAACGCGAGGGTTGGTAAAATCCTTGGGCTACCGGCCGGTGTTACGCGGCCTGGACCTGAACGTGGCGCCAGGCGAATGCCTGGTGTTGATTGGGGCCAATGGGGCCGGCAAGACGACGTTGCTGAACATCGTTGCCACCTTGAGTAAACCCGATTTAGGTACTGTCTCCGTCGCCGGGTGCCGGTTGCCGCGAGATGCTGCCACTGCCAGGCAGCGAATTGGTTTGGTGGCGCACAGGCCGCTGCTATACGAGGATTTGAGCCCGCTCCAGAATATGAGGTTTTTTGGCCGTATGTACTCGGTGACCCAGGCCGAGAATCGAATCGAGTACCTATTGCGCCAAATGGCGCTTTGGGAACGGCGGGATGACCCTGTGCGCACCCTGTCGCGCGGAATGCAGCAACGCACGGCGATCACACGGGCCCTGGTGCACGATCCGGCGGTCCTATTGCTGGACGAACCTGACACGGGACTGGATCAGGCATCGATAGCCACGCTGGATCAAACCCTGCGCCAGAACCTCAGGCAGGGGCGCACCGTCCTGCTAACCACGCACAACCTGCACCATGCGTTGCAGTGGGGTGATCGAATCGGTGTGCTCGACAGGGGGAAGCTGGTCTACGAGGTCGCCTGCGCTGAGACCGACGTGGCTGAATTGTCGTCGCTGTGGCCGGCGGCAGCTGCTCAGCAGGGTTATGCAAGATGACCTATCTGCGACAGGTGGCGGCGATTGTGGCCAAGGATGCTGCCATCGAGTGGCGTACGCGTGATGCGGTCGGCACGATGGTCGTCTTTTCGCTGATTATTATGCTGACCTTTAGTTTTGCCTTTGATTTGCGGGCCGATAATCAGGTCAGCCTGGCTCCCGGGGTTCTGTGGGTGGCCATCACCTTTGCCGGCACGTTGGGACTGTCGCGTTCCTTCGCGGTCGAACGGGATAGGGGGGCGATAGACAGCTTGCTGTTGGCGCCGGTGGATCGCAGCGCTGTCTATCTGGGCAAGATGCTGGCCAACGTGGGTTTTTTGTTTCTGGTCGAACTGATCGTCGTTCCCGTTTTTGTGGTTCTGTTCGGCCTGTCGAACTTCAATGCCTGGGCTTTGATCGGTGTGGTGGCTTTGGGTACGTTGGGCCTGGCGGTCATCGGCACCCTGGTTTCGGCCATCGCGATTCACAGCCGTGCGCGGGAAGTCTCACTGTCGGTACTTCTTTTCCCGTTGTTGGTGCCGGTGATTTTGTGCGCGGTCAAGTTAACGGCGGCCGTCTTGGACCACATCCCATTTGCCGAAGTTCAGCACTGGCTGGCATTGCTGGTGGCGGTGGACGCCATCTTTCTGTCGCTGTCGGCCATGCTTTTTGACTACGTAATTGAGGATTGAGGGACTGTGAATCTGTCAGGTCGTTGGTTTAGACTGTTCGTGGCTGTGACGGCGCTGTTGATGGTGACCAGCGTCCTGTTGGTGTTTCTCGTGGCGCCGGATGCGGCCAATCTGGCGACTAACACCGAACGCGCCGTTCAACGCATCTTTTACTTTCACGTGCCCAGTTGGTGGGTGGGGTTCCTGGCATTCCTGGTGGCGGCAGTCGCCGGTGGTGGGTACCTGGCTTCCGGCCAAGAAACCTGGGACATGATCGAGTTGTCGTCCATCGAAATCGGTCTGACGTTCACGACCATCGGGTTGATCAGCGGCTCAATTTGGGCCAAGCCGACCTGGAACACGTGGTGGACGTGGGAGCCGCGCCTGACTACGGCGGCGGTCGGCTGGCTGTTGTACGTGGGCTATCTCTTTTTGCGCAATGGGGTGGAAAACCCGCGCCGGCGTGCCCGGCTGGCGGCCGTACTGAGTATTGTGGCTTTCGTCTCCGTGCCGGTGAATTTTATGGCCATCCGTTGGTGGCGGACCATCCATCCGGTGGTCATTGGCACGGCGTCGGAAGGGGCTGTGGGCGGCTTTGCGGCCGGGCCCAGTATGCGCCTGGTGTTCTTCTTCTGCCTGTTCAGCTTCACCTGCCTGTACGCTGTTCTGCTGGTTATGCGTTTCCGGTCGGAACACATGGCGCGGCGTTTGCAGCAACTCAAACAGATGGTGACCCTATGGTGAGGTGATATGATTTATCTGGTTGCAGCGTATGCTGTCATTTGGCTGTTGACATTTGTATTTGTTGGCTCCGTGCTTGTCCGCCAGCAGCAACTACAGCGCCAGTTGCTGAGCCTGGAGACGCTGGTTGAAAGCCGCCAGGCGGAATCCGGTGCGAGAGATATTGCCGGCGCTGCGTTGGCACAATCTGATGACCTTGGCTGATCGATAATCCACAGTAATGCTGCCTACAGGAGGATAGGAAATGCAATTCCCGTCGGATGTGATTCACGCCATAACACAGGTACACCCACCGCACGTGCTTAGCGTTCATTTCCCAATTGGTTTGACCGGCCTGGCTTTCCTGTTTCTCGTTATCGCCTGGGTGCGCCGGGACGAGTGCCTCGAGAGGGCGGCCTTTCTGACTCTGGCGCTGGCCGCCGCCGCGGCTGTCGTCGCCGGTCTGCTTGGTTTTCGCGACAACCTGGTCCGTTATGGAGGCGGAGCGCCGTTTGCCAGCACCAAAATCGTCCTGGCGCCGATTTTGATAATACTGGAAGCGGCCATTGTGGTGATTCGGCACAGGCAACCCAAGGTTTCCTGGTCGACTTATCCAATGCTGGCCTACGTGATTGCGATTGGCGCCTGTTTCCTGCTGGCGATGACGCTGGCGTTTTTCGGCGGCGTCATCGTCTGGGGAATGTAGCTGCCTGTCCGGCCGGGCTAGGAATGATTGGCGGCCTGGCGGAGAACTTCGATCATACTGACCAGTGTTTCGTCGCCGCCCACGTTGCCCGGAAACACCACGTACGTGAGGCCCGGCCAACGGCTGCCGGCGGCGGTGTGCCAGACGGGGATACCGGGGATGGCTTGACCGAGGACCTGCGCCCGCTCAATCGCCAGAGATTTGGTGGCGACGTCGGATGAGGTAATGCCACCCTTGGCGATGACCCAGGCCGGCCTGGTCTGGATGCCGTCGACGACGGCCACCAACGCGTCGGATATCCGTTGCCCGATGCGCAGAGAGCCGTTGGCGTCTTTGGCCGTAACCAACTGGCGGCTGGTGAAGACCAGCGCGTCGACACCTTGCTCCAACTGCCGGCTGACCAGCTTAGTCACCCGCTCGATCTCGCTGTCACGCGTGGCCGGACGTAGCAACCGATTGACGTCTAGCTCGACCCATTCGAGGTTGTCCATCCCACGCGTGGCGTCGATTTGCCGGCTGGAACGGTCGACATACGAGCCGACCACAACCAGGCCACCGGTGTGATCGATGGATACCGGTAACTCGCCCGGTGTCAGCAACGGCCGGGGTGTTATCCCTCCGCGCACGCGCACGAACGAGGCCGCCGAGCGGTAAATGAAACGCTGTCCTGACCTTTCGGCGCGGAGTAATCCGGCAACAAAGACTTCCACGTCTCGGTAGGTGGTCGCATTGACGGCACATACCTGGCCGGGACGGAGTTGCTGCAGTGCCGCCGCGACGCCGTTCGGACCAACCTGGCGTATCGTTTTCAACGAGATGCTGGTTATATCACCGAGAGGAATCCGCCCGCGGGATTTTTCGGCCACCCACCGGCGGAGATTGGACTCGCGGTAACCAAAACTGGCGTCTCGCGCGTATTCGGTTTCGGCGGCCGGAACCAACTCGTCTCCGTCGACGACGTAGTGAACGTCGTTGGCGGTCAAGCGTCCACCTTCGAAAAAGAAGGGCACCAACAGAGTGGCGTCGGAACGGCGCGACAATACATCGGTCAAAGCCTCAATTTCGGCCGGGAAATGCCCCCTCAGGGTTGAATCGCTGCGACTGACCACAACGAACTCCCGTCCGACGCGCCAGGCTGCCTTCTTTAGCCGGCGGGCGATCTCGCGGTAACGTGCAACGGCCGCGCGTTGTGGCAGGCTGCGCGAATTGGTCAGAATGTAAGCGACAGGTTGCGGTTCGCGCAATACCTGGGCAAGGGCATCCTCGGACCAGCGGGTGAGTACCGGCACATCGTGGACCGTTTGAGTGCCGGTTGGGTCATCGTCGAGAACCACCACTTTGACACCGGACGTCAAGACTGCCTCTTGGATTTGCGGTCCCAGGTCTTCGGGCCATTCTGGCGGCAATGAGGCCAACAATTCTTGTTTGTGTAGGCGCATCGGCCACTCCGGGGGTGTGGCTGGTCAGGCGATCGGGTCCAACTCCCGCATAGCCTGGGCATATTGGTCGTCGTTGGGGGCTTTTCCGTGCCACTCGCACTGATCTTCCATAAACGAGACGCCCCGGCCCTTGTGCGTGTGAGCAATGATCACGCTGGGCCGCCCGCGTACCTGTTGTGCGCGTGCGATGGTGTCCACAATCTGGCGCATGTCGTGGCCGTCAATCTCGAACACTTGCCAGTTGAAGGCTTTCCATTTGTCAACCAGGGGCTCGATGGGCATAATGTCGCTGCACCAGCCGTCTAATTGGAGGTTATTGTAGTCCACGAAGCCGATCAGGTTGTCCAGGCTGAACTTAGCCGCCGCCATAGCCGCCTCCCAGATTTGGCCTTCGTTGATTTCGCCGTCGCCCATCATCACATACACGCGGGATCTCTTGCCATCCAGCTTGAGGCCCATGGCCATACCCACTCCGGCCGACAACCCCTGCCCCAGCGAGCCGGTGGTGATATCGACCCCCGGCGTCTTGACCATGTCGGGGTGTCCCTGCAGCCGGCCGTTGATTTCACGCAGCGTAAGCAACTCTTCAACCGGGAAAAAGCCTTTCTCGGCCAGGGCGGAATACCAGACCGGGCAGGCGTGCCCTTTCGACAACACGAACCGGTCACGGTCGGACCAGTTGGGATCGGCCGGGTTGACAGACATGAAGTGGAAGTACAGGGCGGTGACAATATCGGTGGCCGATAACGAACCGCCGGGATGCCCCGATTGAGAGGCGTGAATCATTCGGACGATATCTTTGCGAATCTGGCGCGCCTTTTCTTCCAGGGCGACGATTGTGCTTTCTGGGACTGTCATGTGAGAGGGACCTCCATCTTCTTCGCCCGTGACTGCCTGAGCTAGCCTGCCAACAGCTCGTCGACGGCGGCGATCACCGCTTCGGCATCCATTCCATATTTTTTCAACAACAGGTCATAGCGGCCCGACTCGGCGAAGGTATTCCGCAACCCAATTCGTCGCATTGGGGTAGGGCAGGCCTCGCCCAATGCCTCAGCCACCGCGCTGCCCAGGCCTCCATTAATCTGATGGTCTTCGAGGGTCACCACGCGGCCTGTTTTGCTGGCAGTTTGCACCACCAGGTCACGGTCAATGGGTTTGAGGGTGTGCATATCGATCACCTCGGCCTGAATGCCACGTGACTTCAGCCTCTGTCCAGCTTCAAGGGCGATGGTGACGAAGTCACCGATGGCGATCAGCGACACATCGGTGCCCGGCTCGAGGACTTTCCCCTGGCCGATGACGAACTTTTCGTCCGGACCGTAGATGACAGGTACCGGGTCGCGGGTAAACCGCAGGTACACCGGTCCCTGCATACGGGCCGCTTCCCCGACCAGGTGCTTGGTGGCGTAATAATCGGCCGGCATGATGACCGTCATGCCGGGAATGGTGCGCATAATGCCCATATCCTCCGTCGCCTGATGCGTCACCCCGTCGTTGCCGGGTGTGACGCCGCCGTGGCTGCAGGCGATTTTGACGTTCAGGTGCGGATAGGCAATGAACGTGCGGACCTGCTCGCAGGCGCGCATGCTACCGAACACGGCGTAAGTGCTGACGAAGGGGATTTTGCCGGTGGTAGCCATTCCGGCCGCAGCTACCATCATGTTGGCTTCGGCCACGCCCATCTGAAAGAAACGGTCGGGAAATGCGGCCGCAAAGCGAAAGGTCTGGGTCGACTTGGATATATCGGCTTCAAGGACGACGACGTTTGCCATCTCCCGCCCGAGTTCGACCAAAGCTTCTCCGAAGGCGTGGCGGGTGGGAATAGGGGCTGTTTGAGTCATCGGTGAGTTCCTCGCTGTTTTCCCTGTACTGGGAAATCTACCTGCAATCCTGGATGGTGCATAGCGTATGCGCGTGCAAAAACCGCACAGCGCGTTAGAGAGGTGGTTGACAATAGTCCAGACTGAAAGTAAAATGACCGGCAGACGTCATAAGTAAGAGGCCGCGCCGATTATAACGCACGTGTGGCCTGCTGTCAAAAGTCCCCGCAAAAAGGCGTTGACCCGACACTTTTTTGGGAAGGCTTCAGGCTGGAGCTCACTTCTGGCCGGCGGAAGAGGCGATCTATCAGCCGGCCAGATTTATGCGGGACTCGACGCAAAACGAGCACGATAAGACGTTTTTTATCCAAAATGGAACAACAAGGAGGCAATCGCAGAATCATGAAAACACGCATCGGTTTGTTGTCCGTTTCAGATGGCCGGCAACGAGTTTATGAGGGCCTGGTCCCGATCATCAATCAATACAACGATCGTCTTGTGGCTGCACTGGAGGCCACAGGTGAAGTCGAGATCGTACGTGGATCGGCGCCAATCAATAATCCGGAGGACGCCCGGCGTGAAGCGCGGCATTTGCTGGCCGAGGGTGTTGTTGGGACGATTTTCCACCAGCCCATTTTTGGCTTTCCCCACTTCGCCGTCATCGCCGCTCAAATCCTGCGCCCGCCGTTCCTGGTTTTGGCGCCCAGAGACCCGAATACTCCGGCGGTCAACGGGATGCTGACCATTGGCAGCGCCTTCGCCCAGTTAGGCGTACCGCACGCCCGCATATGGGACGATATCGAGAAACCCGACGTTCTGGGGCGGGTGATGGCATTTGTCCGGGCGGCCAAAGCTGTCGGTTCGCTGCGCGGGCAGGTGTACGGCTTGCTGGGTGGCCGGAGCATGGGTCTGTACGGGTGTGCGCCGGCGCCTAACGCATGGACGCGCCAGTTCGGGGTTGACGTCGATCACTTGGACCAACTGGAGATCGTGCGCCGGGCGGAATTGGTCGACTCGGGCCGGGTTGCGGCGGGGCTTGAATGGCTGACTAACCAGTTGGCCGCGGTGGAGTATGACGACGTCCAATTGACCCCGGCCAAACTGGATTTCCAGATCCGTACCTATCTGGCCACCAAAGACATCATTGCCGACTATGGTTGGGATTTTGTGGGCATCAAGTGCCACTATGAAATGAGCGAATACCAGGTGACCCAATGCCTGAGCGCCGCCTTCCTGAACGATCCTTACGACTGGGAAGGACCGAAAGAACCGACACCGGCTTCGTGCGAGGCTGACAGCGATGCCGCCTTGACCATGCAGGTGCTGCGGCTGGTGACCGGCGCGCCGGCTTCACTGCTGGACATTCGTTTCTTCGATGAATCCACCGGGTTGTGGGTCTTGGTCAATTGCGGCGCTGCACCAACCTTCTTTGCGGCGCGGTCGGATGTGCCCGAAGAGAACCTGAAGCGGACTAAGTTGGTGCCGGTGATATCCAAATATCTCGGCGGCGGTGCCCACGTCTGGTTCCAATTCCGGCAGGGGCCGGTCACCGTGGCGCGCCTGCAGCGCGAAGGCGACCGCTACCAGATGCTTCTTTTCAAGGGGATGGTGGAAGAACGCCCCCTGGACAGCGTCACCGGCGCCATGGCGACCTGGCCGACAGCCTTTGCTCGATTTGAAGTCAGCCCAAACACCTTGATGCAAAAGATGAATGCCAATCACCTTCACCTGGTGCCGGGCGATTATACCGAAGAGTTGCGCCTGGTGGCCAGATTTTTGGGCGTAGAAGTCGTTGAGTTTAGTGAGAATCCGTTAGAGTAGTTGTTTAGATTGTAGAGAGTGCCTGTGAGACAGCGAACCCTTCTAATTCTAGCTTTGGTCATTGTGGCTGCGCTGATAGCCGTGGCCGGACTACTATTGAGTATGGGCCGGTTGGCGCAGCCGGCGACCGTAAGCGGGGACGTAGACAAGATCATTGGAATCTCTCCCGCTACCCAAACTGCGTCGGCGGAACGGCAATTCGAGACAGCCGTCAGTTCCGCTGCCGCCACGTCGGAGGCGACGCGCACGCCGGCTGCTACCGCCGAAAACAACGGTTCGCAGGTTGTCGCGCAGGTGGATGACGCGACGATCACTCAGGCCGAACTGGACAAGGCGGTTGCGGTTGATCGGGTAATGAGCGAGTTGTCGAGCCAGCCGGCACCCAGCGAACAAGAAGCCCTGCGGCGACTCGTTAACGACGTACTCCTGCTGCGGGGTGCCGGGCTCGAGTCGTACCAGGTGCCGGCGGCCGAAGCGCTGGCACGGTTTGGGGAGCTGCAGAGACAATTTGGCTTGACGGACGAGGAGATTGATGCCGCCCTTCAATCGAATGGCGTCACCCGCCAGGATTTGATCGTAAGAATCGCCCACTTGATGCTGGTGGAACGGGCCATCCAGGTGTTGTCTGAACGCACGGCCGACGTGAACGAATGGTTACTGCGTGCCCAGGCGTCGGCGGCGATAACCTACTATCCGTCGACTACACCATCGGCTGAGACGACGAGTAGCGGGCAGGCAGACGGCGCCAAACCGTCCGACGCAGTGACGGCGACTCCGGTGACGGCGCCGGTTGTCGGCGCGCGGGCGCCTGATTTCTCGCTCCCCTCCTCCGAAGGACGTGACATTCAGTTAAGTAGCCAACTGGGAAAGCCGTTGGTGGTCAATTTTTGGGCCACCTGGTGTCCTCCCTGCCAGGCTGAAATGCCTATCCTGGTGGCCGCTAAGGCGCGTCATGGCGATCAGGTGACCTTTCTGGGGGTGGACGTGGGCGAGCAGGCAGACGGCGTAGCCCAGTTTGCCGCCAGTGTCGGTGTGAATTTCCCTATCTTGCTCGACGAACAGGGTGCTGTCAGCGGAGAAACCTATAAAGTTCGCGGGTTGCCGACGACCTTCTTCATCGACGCCGACGGCATCATCCGCCAGGTTCACGTGGGTCCGTTGACCGAGGAAGCGCTTCAAGGTTATCTCGAGCCCTTGTTAACAGCAGAGACAAGTGTGGTCGAGCCTGCAGCGGCGATCCCACAGGTCGGCCAGGCGGCGCCGGTCTTCACGTTGGATGATGCCGCTGGTAAGCCGGTCAACACTGCGGACTACCTGGGCCGGTCGAGCCTGGTTTTGGTCTTTTACCGTGGCAAGACCTGAGGTGCTTGCCGCGAGCAGATCGTGGATCTGCAAGAACATTACAGAGAGTTTCAGGAAGCCAACGCCGAGATCCTGGCGATTGCTGTCCTGGACGTGGAGCATACCAAACAAATACAGGACTTGACGGGCGCTACCTTCCCGCTTCTGGCGGATGTGGATCACGCAGTTGCCGACAGTTATGGGGTCTACAACCTGTTGGGTGACGGGGTGGCCACGCCAGCCGTGTTCGTCATCAACCAAGATGGAGACGTGGTTTGGTCCTACGTCGGCAAGGATGCCAACGACCGCCC
>CAZHBM010000014.1:0-22100 GCA_964529945.1 uncultured Anaerolineales bacterium
TTTTCCACGGCGGCCCAGTTCGTTTTTCGGGTCCAGAATCTCGCCCTCGAAGGCTGGAGGATCGCGCAACACCAGGTGGATTACCAACAAGTCGTGCCGGCCGTGCAGCCATTCCCAAATCCAGACCGGCAGAAACTCCCGCGAAATCAACACCACACTGACGTTGACGGTTGCAAACGGCTTGGCGGCCTGGGCGACCTTGAAACGAAAACTGCTGCGGTCGATGCGCTGCACCACCGGATGGCCGCCCAGCGAACGCAGGCCACCCTCGAGCCAGGTACTGATACTGCGCGCCCGGCGCCGGTTGTACCACCTTCCCACAGCGTAGCCGATCATCAGAACGATGGCCGCGACAAACAGGAATTGTGTGAAGGGATCATTGAATGTGAGTGATTGCGACACAGCGCATTTCTCCCGAGCTAATACATCGTAAATATGTGTGATGAACAGGTTCTGGCAATTTCGAAGCTACAGGAGCAGGTTCAAGCGCGATCACACGTTCCAAAGGTCCAAATCAGCAACCAATCTCCCCGTGCACCACCCTCTGGGTTGGTTGCCCTACCGGAACAGTGAGCTAACCCTAAGCGAAACCGGACTCATTCTAGCACGTCGCCGAGCGGCGGTCAAACACCGCCTCCAGAAGCCCTCGGGCCGGGCCGGCGCAACTTAATTGTAAGTCAGGTTGGCAAGGTCGGTAGGCAGTCCGAGTATCGAAATTCCTTTGTCCCTGTCCTCGCATGGTCTCGTTGTGCAGGAAGGATGATACACTGAAGGACTCTTAGATTCGTTGCGTTTGCCCTCGCATGTGCTAGACATTCTATGCGCCATATGCTAGAATGTTCTTACATGGCAAGACTGCCTGGCTGTGAGGAAATACTGAGCACAGTGGAAAGCCGACATGTCTACACAACCTAAAATACTATGTATCGAAGATGACGTGGACACGAGCAAACTGATTGCCTTCATCCTGGAACGCCATGGCTACCAGGTTATCCCCGTGATTGGAGGCCAGCAGGGGTTGGATGCCGTCAAGTCCCACAAGCCCGACCTGGTGTTGCTCGACCTGATGATGCCCGACGTCGATGGTTGGGAAGTGTTCCGGCAGATGAAAGCCGACTCCGCTCTGAAAGACATCCCCGTGATTGCCGTCACCGCCAAATCCGAGAAGATCGACAAAGTCCTTGGTCTGAGGATTGCCAAAGTCGATGACTACGTAACCAAGCCCTTCACGCCGCAAGACCTGCTGCAGAGCGTGCAAAAGATATTGCCGGCCGGCAAACCCACCGCCAGCTAAGCCCGGGCCTCTCCCTGTCGCCCACGCCAAACGGTTGTGCGCCGCGATACAGTTACGTCGAAACTGGGATACTGCGTCAGCCTGCCCTACGTAGTCTTCCGGCCGCCACGAACCATGGCCGGAACCAGGAGGGAAGTCCTCCTCGGAAGTCGCCATACGTTGCGCCCGGGGGAAACTCGCCTGCCGGACGGGCGCAGTTTTTGTGAGGGGAGAGCACTATTGCTCTCGAACCTTGTTACGATCCCGGCAACATGGTTATGACGAAACCGAGCGTCATGCTGAGGATGATGATCACGCTCAGAACGTAAAAAGCGATTTGCCGCTTGGACAGCTGGCGCCTCTTCGGGTTTTTCTTATGAGTCTTGCCTGCCATAAAGATGCCTCTCCATTTTCTGCCGGCCCGACGGAACTTCCGACGACGCCCATCCAACACGAGTGACGCAGGGATCGGACCGCTTAACGTACCTATTATAGCACTCTGCCGCCGGATATTCAAACCGTATTCTTCACCAGGGTGTATCTCATTTTCTTGATAGGTGGCCACGTGAGTCAGCAGCCGGTATTGTCTATTCATACTACCCGATTCTATCCGCTTCCCAAAACATTATGTGGCAATCTCTCAAAAACCTGCCCGGTCCAATTTCTCCTGCAGCATCGGGACACACCCGCTTCACCACGCGTCCTGCCTATTCTTTCCTGTAGGCCAGGCCCACCAGCCCCATTCCCAGGCTGGCGTCGACGCCCGAAGACGCGCCCCACTTGAGCATGTACTCGGCGCTTTCGGCCGGCGATGGATGACCGCAGAACATACTATCGACCAGGTGCAGCAGCCGCTCGTCGGCCTCTCCTTGCGAAGCGCACTCGATCAGGTTGGCGCTCAATCGCGTGGTTCTCTCGTAAGCCAGTTCGACCAGCGATTTCTTCAGTCCAGCCAGGCCGCCGGCCGGCAACAGGTCCGTCGCCCAGCGATTGAGCGCCAGGAGCATCCCCAGCGAAAAATCGTCACCGGAGGGCGTCAGTCCCCGTCCAACTCCCAGAAGGCTGCTGATGGGGTCCACAATGCCGTTGACTTCTCCTCTCTCGAGGGCGCGTTGCACCGCCTGAACCCGTTGCAGCACAGTCACGTCGCCGCGCTCGGCCGGATTGTTTTCCGCCGGTGGCAAATTAAGGATCGGAGGCCAAAAGCCGCTAAAACCCAGGCCCTTCTTTTCGGCCACCGCGCGCTCGGCCAGGAAACGGATGGCCTGCCGGCGTCGATCATAGGGCGCCAGTTCGCCCGGCCGATCCGGCACGGTCCATAGCGGCGCGCCGCCGGCCACCACCTCGGCCCCTATCTCGGGAAACACCAGCCGGCCGTCGCTGACCTCCGCCGGGCTTGCCGAGGGCATATCCAGCAGATCGAGCATCGACCGGTCCAGCGTAATGGTCAGCGGTCCCAGGAAACGCCCGACCGACAGAAACACCACCCAGCGGGTGCTCGTCTGCACGTAGACGCCCCCCGAGGTGGTGCCTCGCACCCAGGCCGGGCCACTACCATTCAGCAGTTTCGCAGCCAGGTGGCCTATCCGCTTTGCGTGATAGATTCGGCTCTTTTTTTTCATTGTTTTTCACCAGGCAAAGGAAGAGCGAAACGCCGGGTGGCTTTCCGTTCGGGCAAACGGACGCCATCCGCGGCGTTTGGCGCTCCAAGGATTCATATTCACGCTTTCCGGACGACTTACAGTCCAAGGAAGCGGTCGTACAGGATGCCGGTCCTATTCCCGCCGGTATGGCTTGAGGTAGGCACCGGGATAATTGGCATTGCGCCCGGCGATCGCCAGGGCCACAATCGTCACCAGGTAGGGTAACGCCAGGAAGACTTCGTAGGGCAGTTTAAGGCCCGTCGTCTGCAAACGCAACTGCAAGGCAAACACACCGCCAAACAACAGCGCACCCCACAAGACACGCACCGGCAGCCATTGGGCGAATATCACCAACGCGATGCACACCCAACCTCGGCCGGCTACGATGCCGTAGGTGAAGGACCCCAGTTGCGCCAGGGAAAGAAAAGCCCCGCCAACCGCCATGAAGCCGCCGCCAATAGCCAGGGCCAGGTAACGCATCAGATACACGTTCACGCCGGCGGCGTCGGCCGCCTCCGGGTTCTCCCCCACTGCCCGCACCTGCAGCCCAAAACTGCTGCGGTAGATAATCCACCAGACCACCGGTACCAATGCGAAGGCGATGTAGGTCAGCGCATATTGCTGGAAAATGGGGCCGAGAACAGGCAGGTCGCCAAAGGGAGCCAACTGCGGAAACGGATCGATCGAGGGCGGCACGCGCACCTCACCGTAGATCTGGCGGAAACCGTACAGCGACAGTCCGGTAAGCAGAAGCGTGATCCCCAGACCGGACACATGCTGGTTGAGTCCCAGGGTAACCGCCAGCAGCGCCATCAGCAGGCCCGCCGCTATGCCGGCTATAATGGCGGCCCCAACACCCATCCACAGCGAGCCCGTCAGATTGCCGACGACGAAGCCGACGAAGGCACCGAAGAACATCGTGCCCTCAATGCCCAGGTTGAGGATGCCGGACCGCTCCGCGAACAACTCGCCCATAGTTCCCAGAAGCAAGGGCGTAGCCACGCGCAAAGTCGCAGCGATAAGTCCTATCAGGAATATGTCCATAAATACCTCTTGCCTTCGCTTCTCACGGCGTTACACAACGCGCCGAGGGTCGCTTAGTCCGTCTCAAATCTGATGCGGTAATTCATCAGCAGGAACATTGCCAGTGTCACCAACAACAGCGTCGCCTGCACCACGTCACCCAGGTAAATGGGCACGCCCAACGCCCGGCTGACCGTTTGGGCGCCGGTGCTCAACAAGCCGATGAACAACGCCGCCAGGCCTACGCCGAATGCATTCAGCCCACCCAGCGTCGCCACGATGATGCCGGTGTAGCCGTAACCGGGTGAGATGGCCTCGATCAGGTGAAAGTGAATGCCCGCCACCTCACTCACCCCGGCCAGACCGGCGATTCCGCCGCTGACCAGGGCTGCCGTCAGCATGGTCCGCTCGACCTTCACGCCGGCAAACCGGGCCGCGTCCTGCCCCAGGCCCGAAGCCCGCATACGCAGGCCAAGCGCCGTCCTGGTCAGGACAAACCACAGGATGAAAATCATCAGCACTCCCAACAGGAAGCCCAGATGCAGCCGTGATCGTGGGACCAACTTGGGCAGCACGGCACTGGCAGCAATTTCCGGAGACTGCGGCCATCCCGAAAGGGGCGAGCGCCAGGGCCCGTTAAGCAGGAAACTGACCAGGTACAGGACAACCGAATTGAGCAACAGGGTTGTAACCACTTCGTCAACCGACAGGTGCACCTTCAACAAAGCGGGCACCAGAGCCCACGCCATGCCGGCAGTGAAGCCACCGACGATCAGGATCAGGATCGCCAGAACCGGCGGCAATCCACCTACCACCAGTCCGAGGCCGGCCACGGCCATGGCGCCGGCGTACAACTGGCCCTCGGCCCCAATGTTCCAGTAGCCGGCCGAGAAGGCGAAAGCCACCGCGGCACCGGTGAACAACAAGGGTGTCGACTTGACCAGCACCTCCAGGGCGCTGGTGCGGCTGGCAAGCGGCTCAATCAAAAAGTAGCGGAACGCCTCCAACGGGTTGGCTCCCGAAATGATCACCAACACGCTCGTCAACGCAAACGTGACCAGCACGGCAGCAATGGGGATCAGGACCCTCATCCAGATGGGAGAAGGGGCTTTTTCGATCTTGATTCTAGGCACGAGTCTCCTCCCTGACGGCCCCGCACATCATCAGGCCGAGCCGTTCCGCATCTGCGTCCTGGCAACTCAATTCACCCACGATCTCACCTTCGTAGATGACGGCGATCCGGTCGGAGAGCGCCATTACCTCGTCCAGGTCCTCGGAAATCATCAGCACGGCCGCACCGCGCTCGCGCTGCTCCAGCAGCCGGCTACGCACGTATTCCGTGGCGCCCACGTCCAAACCACGGGTCGGCTGGGACGCCACCACCACGCTGGGGTCTTTGGACAACGCCCGCGCCAGGATGACTTTCTGCATGTTGCCACCCGACAGTGTGCGAATGCGATCGCCGGGCGAGGCCTTGATCTGGTACTCTTTGATCAGCCGTTCGGCGTGCCGGCGGATCGCCTTGTGATCCAACATGCCGTTTTTCACAAAATCGTCAAGCTGTTCCAGGGCGATGTTGTCGGCCACGTTCAGTTCACCGATCACACCTTGATGGCGATCTTCCGGAATCCTGCCCACACCGGCCGCAACCACCGTGGTAGGATCGGCATTCGTCAGGTCCTGGCCGCTGACCAATATCTGCCCGCTGGTCGGCCGCAAAGTCCCGGCCAACACGTTCGACAGCTCGGTCTGGCCGTTACCGGAAACCCCGGCGATGCCCAATACCTCGCCGGCCCGCACCTCCAGGGATATCCCTTTCAAGGCCGCCAGGCCTTGCTTGTCCCGAGCCCACAGATCGCGGATCTCCAACAGTGGCGCCCCGTGGGACTGCTCCCCCGTGCGACAGACGCCGAACGTCTCCCGGCCAACCATCAGGCGGGCCAGTTCCGGCTGCGAGGTATCGACTTTCTTCACGGTCCCCACCGCTTTGCCGTCGCGCAGAACCGTAATCCGGTCGCAGACGGCCATGACCTCATTCAGCTTGTGGCTGATGAAGATCACCGAAAGCCCCTCTGCCCGTAACCGTTCCAGCGTTTCGAACAGCGTGTCGACTTCCTGGGGCACCAGCACGGCCGTCGGCTCGTCCAGAATGAGCACCCTGGCGTTGCGGTAAAGCGCCTTCAATATCTCCACCCGCTGGCGTTCGCCCACCGAAAGGTTCTGGACGATCTCCGAGGGAACCACCTCGACCCCCAGCCGGCGGGAAGCGGTGGCCACCTTTTCTTCAATCTCGTGAGGACGCAGGCGAAAGCCGTCGGTGTATCCCAAGGCCACATTCTCGGCCACCGACATGGGCGGGACCAGTGCAAAGTGCTGGGTAACCATACCGATCCCGTTGCGAATCGCATCCTTGGGAGATTGAATATCTACTGGTTGGCCGTTGACCCGGATTTCGCCCGCATCGGCGGTGTACAGGCCATACAGAATGCGCATCAGGGTCGTCTTCCCGGCGCCGTTCTCGCCGAGAAGTGCGTGGATTTCGCCTTGTTCCAGGGCGAAATCCACATGATCGTTGGCAACCACTTCACCAAACGTTTTTGTAATGCCCTGCATTTGGATAGCGTACATATAGATAATTCCTTGTGGGGGGCGACAGATTCAACTGTCGCCCCCCAGATCTTCGCGGGGTTTGCCTTCTGCGACGATGAAGGAGTTTGGTCAGGTTACGGACCGCACGCCACGTTGTGATGGCGCCCACCCGGACCAACCCGGTTCGTCTCCGGCAATCACCTTACACTCTGGCAAACTCTTCTTGATGCCAGCCAGGAAACAGCATTCGATGCCCTGGTGATCCGTCAGAATCCTCTGGACGGAGCGCTAGTTAACGGAATCCGGCTGCGCCTCGTCGATGTTCACCCGGAAGAGACCGTCCTTGATCTCCTGCTCTCTCTGAGAGACCGCCTCCACCAGGGCGGGCGGTAATTTACCCTCGGTGTCATGGAAGGGAGCCAGGCTGGAGCCACCCTTGGCCATCATGCTGAAGTCCTTCAAGTCCTGGGCCGTGTAGGCACCCGACTTCACCTGGTTGATGATGTAGTTGACGGTGGGATCCATGTGCCAGACGGCGCTCGATACGACGTACTCGGGCGCCAGTTCGTTCTGGTCACTCATATTGCCAAACGCCCACAGGCCGTTCTCGGCCGCGGCTTCGATCACACCAAACCGCTCGGCAAACAACACGTCGGCCTGAGAGTCGATCTGGGCCAACGCAGCCTCTTTGGCGGCCGCCGGATCGAACCAGCTGTTGATGAAGCCCACCAGCACTTTGGCATCCGGATTAACTTCCTTGGCGCCGTCAACAAAGGCGTTGACGATACGGTTGACCTCGGGTACCGGATAGCCTCCCACCACCCCGATCACGTTTGATTCGGTCAGGCCGCCGGCCAGCATACCGCACAGGTAGGCCGGCTCGTGGATCCAATTGTCGAAGACGGAGAAATTGGGTTCCACCGGGCCGAGGCCGGAGCCAAACACGAAAGCGATTTCGGGATAATCGGCCGCAACGCGGCGAACCGCCTCTTCGTTTCCGAAGGCGTCACCGAATATCACGTTCGGTTTCTGTTGATCGGCCACTTCCCGCAGCACGCGCTCCATGTCGCCCGAATAGCCGATGTTCTCGGTGTAGGTGTACTCGATCTTGCCCTCGTCAGCCGCTTTCTGCAGCGCCGAGTGGATGACGCCGTCCCACGGCTCTTCAATCGGCGTCGCGTAAGCGCCGAATACTTTGACTACTTGCGGACCGGCTGGCTGCGCGGTCACCTCGACTTCTTTGGTGACTATTTTTTCGACCTGTTTTTCTACAACAACGGTCTCGATAATTCTCTCCGGCGTGGCAGGGGCGCCGCATTGAGCCGCCAGAGTTACCAGTAACACGCTGATGATCACGAGCGACAAACCTATACGCTTGGACATCCTTTCCCTCCTTGTCCTATTCACGATTCCATTTCAAGAGAGACTTTCCGGAAGTCACTCTTTTTGCCACTTTCGCCCATCACCTGGCCGCGGCAACCACCCCCCTTCTCTTACGCCTTGGAACCTTACCGAAAGTGATGAGCATCGGTTTAGTCTGGACGAACGGGAACGAGGTCCAGGCGGCAACGAACCGGCAAGCCGGTCTACGTACATTCTCCCAACAACGTCTTCAACCGTTTGGGTGAGGCCGGTATCTGTGTCACGCGCACGCCGGTGGCATCGTGGATCGCGTTTAGAATCGCCGGGGCCGTGGCCATCGACGGCGCCTCGGCAAAACCTTTGACTCCCGAAGGGCCAAAGGGATGTGGCACTTCCACAATCACCGGAATAATCTCCAGCGGCATCAAATCGATCGTCGGCAGCCCGTAGGCGCGCAAGGAGGTTGTCTGGTTGTAGCCGTCCTTGACCACATACTCCTCCGCCAGGGCGTAGCCGACGCCTTGCATAACGCCGCCCTGGATCTGGCCTTCGATCGCCTGTGGCCGCAAAACCCTGCCCACGTCATTGGCCGAGACGATGGTCAGCACCTGGGTGGCGCCGGTCTCCAGGTCTACTTCGACCACGGCCACCTGGGTATTAAAAGCGTAGCACCAGTGCGTCCAACGCGACTCAAAGTCGGCTTGCCCCCACTTGCTGGCTTCTCCCTCCAATAGCGGATGGCCCCTGGGCGGATCGTAACGCCGCTCGACCACCAATCGATCACCGATGACGTCGGCCAAAGGCATCTCGCGGCCCGAAACCCGGTCCCGGATCCGGTCCTCGAAGAATTCGCAATTCCCCGGATCGGTCTCCAGAGTCTCGGCCGCGTGACCGAAGACATTTTCTTTTAGCGCTCTGCAGGCCGCCAAAACGGCCTTGCCGGTCATGAAGGTCTGGCGGGAAGCGGTGCTGGCACCCGTCCGGGGTGTCCGCGCCGTATCGGGACCGACAATCTCGATCCGCTCCACCGGCACGCCCAATTCCTCGACCACGAACTGGGCCTGCGCGGCCCACGCACCCTGCCCGTATTCGTGATGGGTGATGCGCAGGGTGACTTTGCCGGACGCTTCCAACTCGACGATGGCGCCGGTCGATTCGGGAATGGCGTGCCCGAAACCAACGTTTTTCACCGCCGAGGCCACTCCCACGCCCAGCCGTTTGTTGCCCCGCGATTTCGGCACGGATACCTGTTTGAAGGCTTTGCGTGCCGCTTCCAGCGTCTGCTTAATCGACACCAGCCCTTCTTCCATCAGGTGGTCGGCCGCCGTCGGCAGCCCCACGTCCAGGGCGTTCTTGAGCCGAAACTCGAACGGGTCCATCCCGATGGCCCGTGCCATACGGTCCATCTGCTGTTCCAGCGCAACCACCACCTGGTTGACGCCAAATCCGCGCATCGCCCCGGCCGGCACGTTGTTTGTGTACCACGACCAGCCCTGGAGCTTCAGGTTGGGCACGAAGTACGGCCCGGCGCCGAACACGAGCGTGTTTTCCAGCACGTCGACGCCCAAAGATGCGTAGCAGCCCGTATCGAGGTGAATCTCCGACTCGACCGCCAGCAGGTTGCCCTGCGCATCGCAGCCGGTCTTGTAACGCATCTTGGCCTGGTGCCGTTTGACGTGCACCCGCAACGATTCCTCGCGCGTCAGCACCATCTTCACCGGCCGCTTGCATAGCAGCGCGCCCAGGGCCAGGTATTGTTGCAGGATCATGTCTTCTTTGCCGCCGAACGATCCACCTTGCGGCAACTGGACGACGCGGATTTTTTCTTCGGGCAGGTCCAGGATTTCGGCCAGTTGCGCCCGATCGTCGAAAACCGTTTGCGACGGAACGTGGATAGTCACCCCACCGTCATCGGTCACGAAACCCAGACCGCACTCCGGCTCGAGAAAACCGTGCTCGATAATCGGGGTTCGGTACGTGTCCTCGATGACGACGTCGCAACGCGCAAAGGCCTGCTCCACGTCGCCGCGGACAATCTCCGCGTGGTGCAACAGGTTGCCTTGCGCCTGCACCTTGGGCGCGTCCGGCTGCGCCGCCTCTTCGACCGAGAACACGCCCGGTAGTACCTTGTACTCAACGAGAATCTTGTCCAAGGCCTGCTCGGCGATCTCCGGCGTCTCCGCGAACACGGCCGCCACGCCGTCGCCGATGTAGCGCACCTTGTCTCCGGCAATCGCCACCTGGTCCCGCAAGACGTTGCCGGCCTGATTCTTGCCCGGAATATCCCGGGCGGTGATCACCAAGACCACGCCGGGCATCGATTCGGCCTCTTTGGTATCGATACTGAGGATTTCTGCGTGCGGATAAGCCGCCCAAAGAATCTTGCCATGCAGCATCCCTTCCACGTAGATGTCGTCGCCATATTGCGTGCGCCCGGTCGCCTTCTCGTCGGCGTAACGCGGCAACTGCGACCCCGAAAGCGCGCTTTCGCTTAGCCGCGGCGGTGCACCGCCGGCGCGTTTCCAGGCCGCGGCCGCCTCCACCGCGTCGATGATCTTCACGTACCCGGTGCAGCGACAAATGTTCCGGTTCTGCGACAACGCGGCCACGATTTCCTGCCGGCTGGGGTCCGGCTTGGCATCCAGCAGCGCCTTGGCCGTCATAATCATGCCGGGAATGCATAACCCGCACTGCACGGCCCCATATTCCACAAAAGCCTGCTGTAACGGGTGTAACCTGTCCCCGGTGGCCAACCCTTCGATCGTCTCGACCACGGCGCCGTCTGCCTTCTCCATACGCACCAGGCAAGAGCGTCGCGCTTTTCCGTTCAGTATCACCGTACAGGCGCCGCAATGCCCGCTGGCGCACCCATTTTTGGTGCCCGTCAGGCCCAGGTAGTCGCGCAGAAAACGCAACAGCGTCAGTTTGGGCGGTACGTCGACGCGGACTTGTTTCCCATTCACGGTTAGCTGAGTATTGACCGTGTCTGACATTGGCCTACCCCGGTTCCTACTTCCACGATAAAAGACGAGCGCCCAGACAATCGGTCTCAAAAAACTGCATCGTCTGGACGCTCATCTCGAACTCTTTACACCAATACGGATTTTGGCACGCTGGACATCTGCCGCATCTTCTCCTGATCAACCAATTTGCCGTGACTGATCACGAAAGCCGGTGCAGCGTGGTCGCGTAGCGCTTCCAGCACGCTGGGTGCGTCCAGAACCACCATGTGTGCCGGAGCGCCCACCTTGAGCCCGAAGTCCTGCAATCCGATGCACTGGGCGGCCCTGGTGGTCACCATGTCGTACAGGACTTCCATTTCCTGGGCGGTCGTCATCCACAGCAGGTGCGAACCCAGGAACGCCACTTCGAGCATGTTGTTGCGCCCGAACGGATAGTAGGCGTCGGAGATGTCGTCCTGGCCCAGGCAAACCAACACGCCTTCTTCCAGCAGCTCTTTCACCCGCGCGTGAAGCGGGCCGGTGTGCGGGTCGCTGACGACACCCATCCGGGCACGTTTCAGCAAGGCCGCCAACTTCTGCAGGTATGGCTTGGGATACATGGCCATTGCACGGGCGTGGTGGGCCAGGACGCGCCCTTCCCATCCGCGTTTGATCGCTTCGACTGCCATCACTTCGGTGGAGCGCAATCCCGGGTCGCCGGCGTCATCGACCAGCATAGACACATCTTTGTCGAACTCCTGCGCAATGTCAAAAATGACTTTGACGTGCTCGGCAATATCGGCGTCGGTAAATTCGATCCAGGGAATACCTCCCACGACGTCTGACCCCAAGGCCATCGCCTCGCGGGTCAACTTGTCGGCCCCTGGTTCGCGGACGATGCCATCCTGAGCAAAAGCGACGACCTGGATGTCGACGATGCCCTTGAACTCCTCGCGGGCGCGTATCAGAGCTTTGACGCCCTCCAGCCGGGCCTTGTTGTCCACATCGGCAAACGCTCGAATGTGGGTATTTCCGTACAACGCCGCCGACGCTACAGCTCGGCGTACGTTCTCGATAATCCAGGATTCGTCGTACTTCTCTTTGACACGGGCAGCCAACTCGATGGCGTTCATGGCCTTGCCCATGTCTCCGCCGTGATATGCCTGCAGCGCCTCTTCGTCCATCATCTGCAAAGTATATACCTTGCACAGGTGCAGGTGGGTGTTGACAAAGGACTCGGTGACCAGGCCCCCGAAAGCGTCGATCTCGGTCGCCCCTTTTCCGTCGAGCTGCCCGCCTATGGCGGCTACCTTGCCATCGGAAATACCGATTTCAAACAGTTCGTCGGGATGATTGCGCAGACGCGCGCGTTTGATGAGGATGTCGAACGTTGTTGCCATGACTCTAACTCCTTGTTACTCGATTATTCCGGCTTGTAGCATTGCCATGTAGACTTTCTCTGGCAGGAATGGAGGCGCTCCAACGCGGATTCCAACCGCGTCGTACACGGCGTTGGCGACCGCTGCGACGGTCGGAACCATCACGTGCTCGCCAACCCCTCGCGCGCCCCACGGGCCGTCGTCCTGCGGCACCTCGACGATGCGGGTGGCGATCTCCTGGGGAGCGTCGGCTGCGGTGGCGATGCGGTAATCCACAAAACTGGGATTCTGGAGAATGCCATCTTTGAGTTTAAGGCTTTCGAACAGGGCCGTGCTCATTCCCTGGACGAAACCGCCTTCGATCTGACCTTGTATCATCTTGCGGTTGATCGCCCGGCCCACGTCGAATGCGCTGGCGCCGCGAACGACCTCGATCTGGCCTGTCTCCAGGTCGACCTCAATCTCAACCGCCTGGGCGCCGGTCGTGTAGTGCACCACCGCCCGCTCGCCCTGCCCGGTCTCCGGGTCCAGCCCGGTGACGTAGGTGGGCATAAAATTTCCGTGGCCGATGATAGGCCCGCCGATCCATCCGGCGTCGTTCGGCTTGGGAAAACCGTAAACGACGAAGTCCTGCAGCGACCGCGATTGCTCGCTCTTGTAGGAGATCACGTTGCCGTCGATGATGTCCAGGTCGGCCGGGTCTTCATTCCAGGCTTCGGCAACCACGTCCAGGATTTGTGTCTTGGCGTCGCGCGCGGCCGCCCTGACCGCATTGCCCATAGTCCAGGTCAACCGGCTGGCTACCGTCTGCCATTCATAGGGACTGTACTGGGTATCCACCGGCTTGGCCACACGCACCGTCTCGTACGGCACGCCCAACTCGGCGGCTGCCATTTGCGCCATTGCCGTGAACGTGCCCTGCCCGATCTCCTGTCCGCCGACCGCCAAGGTGACGGTGCCGTCCTCGTTCATTTTGACCCAGGCGCTGGACCCGGCGTTGGGCGGCATGGCCGGTGCCTTCCACATGATGGCGATCCCCTTGCCGCGCCGCTTGTTGGGCGCGCTGGCGGGAGATTTTTTGCCCCAATCGATGGCCTTTTTGGCCTCTGCGATGCATTGGGACAGGCCGGTCGGGTGCATGGTCATGCCGGTGACGATGACGTCGCCGCCCTGCACGCAGTTGATACTCCTGAACTCGGCCGGATCCATACCCAACTCGATTGCCAGTTCGTCCACGCACTGCTCGAGCACGGTATGAATCTCAGGCATGCCAAACCCGCGCATGGGGCCGGTCACCGGGTGGTTAGTGTAGACGGAATAGCTGTCGGCCTTCACGTTGGGTACGTCGTACGGGCCGGTGCTGCTGTAACCGGCCGCCCGGGCCACGTTGACGCTGTATTCGTTGTAGGCCCCGCTGTCCCAGTAATACTCGATCTCCATTGCCTGCAGCTTGCCGTCCTTGTCGCAGCCCATCTTGAACCGTGCCACGAGACCCTGGCGCACGAAGGCTGTGTAGAACTCCTCCTCGCGCGTCAAGCGCAGCTTTACCGGGTGGCCTTTGGCCTTGTTGGCGATAACCACCGCCAACGACTCCATGCTCACGCCGGCCTTGGCGCCAAACCCGCCACCGACGTAGGGCGAAATCACGCGCATGTCGCTCTGGGAGATGCCGATCGTCTTGGCGATCAGATCGCGTTGTGCAAACGGAGACTGGGAGCTGGTCCACATAGTGACCTTGCCGTCTTCGTCCACCTTGGCAATCGAAATGTGCGGCTCAATCGGCACGTGCTGCACGTGCGGAATGCGATACTCGCGTTCCACGATCGCTGCGCAACCCGGCCAGGCCTCTTCCACGTCGCCCTTCCGAATTCTGAAGTGGTTCGAAATGTTGGTGTTGGCTTCCGGGAAAATGAAGTTGACTACTTTGTAGTCGCCCAAATTCGGGTGAACCAACGGCGCACCCGGCTTGGTCCCCTCCACCGGGTCAAACACGGCATCCAGCGGTTCGTACTCCACCTCGATCAGGCTGACCGCCTTCTCGGCAATCTCTTCACTGACGGCCGCCACTCCCGCCACAGGGTCGCCCACGTAACGAACGCGTTCGCGGCAAAAAATGTGACGATCTTGCAGATAAAGACCGATGTAGCCGGGATAGTCCGCGCCCGTGACCACCGCTTTTACGCCCGGCAGCTTCTCGGCCTTGCTGGTATCGATGGATTTGATCAATGCGTGTGGATGGGGGCTGCGCTTGATCCGTGCAAACAGCAGCCCCGGCCCAAATTGGATGTCGTCTGCGAAGATGGCCGATCCGGTCGCCTTCTCCTCCACATCCAGCCTCGGTACGCTGGCACCGATAAGGTCGGGAATCTTCGTACTCTTTGTCTCGTTAACCACCATCGCCTCCTCTAAATCCGTTCTTAAAAGCGCCCCAGGTTTATGTCAACCAAACCCGAGGGAGAATTCGCTTTTATGCGGTTTGCTTCTTGGCCGCTTTTTTGACAGCCTCGATTATGGACAGGTATCCCGTGCAGCGGCACAAGTTGCCGATAAGCGCATCCCGAATCTCCTTGTCACTGGGATTCGGGTTCCGGTTCAACAGCGCCCGCGATGAAATAACAATTCCTGGTGTGCAGAATCCGCACTGGATTCCGCCCTCTTCTATCAATGCTTCCTGCACCGGATCCAACCTGCCCTCTTGGGCCACACCTTCGATGGTGACAATGTCGGCACCGTCACATTCGGCTGCCAGCACCATACAACTGTTGACGGCATCCCCGTTCATCAAAACGGTACAGGCGCCACATTCGCCGGCCGCGCAACCGTTCTTGGTGCCTGTCAGGCCAAGTTTCTCGCGCAGCATTTGCAGCAACGTCATATTGGACGGCACGTCAACGATTTCGGCGTCGCCATTGATCGTAACCGTTATTCTGTGATATGCCATTCTAGCCTCCAAAATACTCCGTTATCGACGGTCATAAGCAATAATTGCAGCTTCACAAGTTTTTCGCCAACTTGAATGCTCTCTGCCCACGGGCCTTCGCCCTGCTTTCTGCGCCGGCAGAACCAACATTCTCACTTACCGGCACCAAGCTGCTGCCACACAGCCGTGACCGCTTTCCGGGTCAGGTTTCTGCCCATATGCCGGCGGTAGAGGCTGCAGCTACGCACGTCGTCAATCGGAGTGCAAGTGTTTTTGGCTACCGCAGCCGCTTCCGCTATGCTGGCTTCGGTGATCGGCTTGTCGCTCAAGATCGCCTCGGCGTCGACCAACCGTAAGGGCACCGGTGCCACCGAGGCCATTGCCAGTCGCCAACGAAAGCCGGATGCGGCCGACGGGTCTGGATAGCCCATCACCGTCACGCCCACCACGGCCAGGTCGCCGATGGCATTGCGGCCCAATTTGATGTATTTGCCTGCCCATCCCTTGGGGGGGATTGGGAAGCGTATGGCCGTGACAATGTCGCCGGCCTGCAGTTTGGTTTTGCCCGGTCCCAAGAAGAACGTGCTCAAGGGCTCTTCGCGTTGTCCGTCTTTGTTATAGACCGACAAAACGCCGCCCAGAACCAGGCAGGCACCGATCGTATCGCCGGCCGGTGACGCATTGCAGATATTGCCGACGATCGTCGCCCGTGACCGCAACTGGTAACTGGCCACACTGGAAGCCGCCTCGGCCAGCAGCGGATAATGCGCCTGCACAATCGGTGACGCAGCCACCGCGTTCATGCTCACGGCCGCGCCCAGGGTCAGGCCATTTTCGGGGTCGAAGCTGATGTCCTTCATTCCGTCCAGGACTTTGACGTCGACCAGGTATTTTTCCTTCCAAAATCCATCGCGCATACGCACGAAGGTGTCCGTCCCGCCCATGAATGGGCGCGCTTCGCCGGCGTGAGCCTTCAAAAAGTCGCTCGCCGCAGCCAGCGATTCAGGTTGTACGTATTCGAACTCTGGTAGTCCGGGAGTTGGGTTAAGCACGGCACTACCACCTCCTTCCAAATTTTGGAATGTAGGAGGCGGCCTGTATTACGTGACCGCCTCGGAGAGTAATCCGCCAGAGGGAGAGCTTGGGTTAAGTTACCACAGGCTCTCACCTCTGGCTCTACATCCGGGTCAACTTTGATTCCCGTAAGACAAATTCCTAACTATCGTCCTGACGCGCTCGAACCGGCCCCTAGTCCTCGAGGCTGATCTCAATCAGATCGCGTTCGGGTGCGCCGAAGATGACGAAGATCAGGTTGAGCACGATACCCAGGATGGCGCCGGTAGCGATCGCCGGCCAACCGAACGGGAACACGCCCTGGAGCAACGGTACAGGGATGAAGCCGCCGTTGTAGCCGATGTTACCACCGATACCGACGATCAGGATCACCGCGCCGATGGCCAATTGCTTGGGATCGAACAGGTTCACCTTCTCCGACATCATGAGCGCAATACCTTGCATACCAATGACGCCGAACAGATAGATCGCCAGACCGCCACTCACAGCCGTCGGAACACTGCTGACTATGTCAGCCAGCGGCCCGATGAAGCCCAACACGAGCGAAATGAAACCGGCCGTGATGAGCACCGGGCCTGAGTAGTTCCGCGTGATCACCATCAGCGAGTTGTTCTCGCCGTAGTTGGTACCCGCCGTGGAACCCAAGAAGCCGTTGACCAGGTCGTTCAAACCGTCGATCATCAGGTTCGCGCCGATGTACTGCGCCAGCCGGATCCGCGGTCGTTCCTGCTCGACTGCCAGGGCGTCGACGTAGAGGCTGATCTGGTACAGGTGCGCGGTCGACTCGGGGATCGTGGCAATAGCCATCACACCGACACTCACCAACACCGTGATCGTCATCGGGTTGTTAAACACCGGCAGAGTGATGCGCGGCGCGCGGATGAGCGCCGACTGGCCGATCGCGCTAAAGTTGACCAACCCAAACGGGATGGCAATGATGTAACCGACTACCGCACCCAGCAAGATGGGCAGCAGGCCGATGAAGCCCTTACCCTGCAGGTAGACCGAGAAAAGAATGGTTATCACCAGGGTGGCCACACCCACAAACAGCCAGCTCAAGTCGCCACCCGTCATGCCGCCGGCCACGCCGTCAGCCATGTCAAGGGCCGATTTGCCCAGACCAATACCGATCGTGGTTGCCACTGGACCGGTAACAATTGGAGGCAATACTTTGTCCAGCGCCTTCTTACCACCAGCACCGCGAATAATGATACCCGCGATGATGTTGATGATACCGGTAGCAATGAAGCCGGCCTGCACAACGCGGATCACATCGGCCGGCACCGGCTCTCCGAATGTCACCGGCCCATACAATGCGCCAATGACACCCAGGACGGCTGCGATGTAGCTGAAGCTGGACCCATAGTACAGGGGGATGTAGGTACCGATCAGCAGTTTCGAAACGACGAGGGCTACCATCGTGCCGAAACCGGTCACAGCCAACACGGTGCTCACCGGGAAGCCCATGAGCAGGGCACACAGCACCGTGGCCGGGAACATGGTGATCACGTGCTGCAGGCCCAGCAGGGCCATTTGTCCAGCTGGTGGACGGTCTTCAGGAAGGTACCCAAAGACTTTTGGTGCTTTAGCATCAGCGGTCATTTAGCTTTTCCTCCTTGATCAAAATTCCATCGCCATTAACAGAACTCTCGTCCTTGGCACTATGCCAGGACTGGCTCTCCCGCCAGAAAACTCCGACGGGCATCAACCATTGAACAGAAAAGACTCTCGCCCGGTGCCCACCTCCTTTCAATAGTTACCAAAATAATGACTCCGTTTGATCGCCTCTGGGAACGTCCCAGAATTCGAGGTAGCCGTTTGTAGCGCCTCGAACTCCGGGGCTTTCCACCCGGCGCCGCCCGCGATCGGGCATTACTCCTTCTTCTTGAAGATGCCGGAGATCATGTCCTTGGCAACGCTCTTGGCAAATTCAAACTCCGAAGGCGCGTCGTAATCGATGTCATCCAGATTTCGACCCTGGGCCTTGGCTGCCATACGGATCAAGAGGGCTTTATCCATGGCTTCGAATGCCTGCTTGGTCATGCTCTTGGAGACAGAATCGATCATGCGCTGGCCGACACTTGCCAACCGGCCGGCAATTTGCACGTCGCCGTCGTACTTCATCAATGTCGTTCCGTCACCCTGGTCGATCAGCGTGACGTTACCGGTGCCGGTCGCCCGCCCGGGGCCGCCCTTGCCTTCCACCGTCAGCGTGTAGCTCTCAGGCGGATTCTCGTTGGAAACCGTCAGCGTACCGGAAAAGTTGCCGCCAACCGGTCCCACGCGCACGTTCATCGCCCCACGGTATTCAGTCTCGCTCACTTTATCTAACTTCTGCGTACCCGGTAAAGCTTTGGCCAGAACCACCGGGTCGCGCATCATCTCCCACACTTCTTCACGCGGTCCGTGAAACACGTACTCGCCTGACATTTTCATGATAATTCGCTCCTCTCACCGGTAACGCAGCAGGCCGCGTTCGGACGCGGCCTGCCAGTCAACACTAGGTTATCTTGTCTCGCAAAAGCTCGAACAGCTTGTTCGGGCTCAGCGGCATCTCGGTAATCTCAAGTTCATATTCGGCCAGGGCGTCTTCCAGTGCCTGGGCAAAGACCGATGGCACCGGGATCGTCCCGGCCTCGCCGGCTCCCTTGCTGCCCAGCGGATTCAACGGCGACTTGGTCACCTGGTGGCCGATGATCAGCTCGTTTGGCATGTCGGTGGCACGCGGCAGCAGGTAGTCCATGAAGGAACCGTTCAGCAAGGTGCCGCTGTCGTCATACACCAACTGCTCGTAGTACGAATTGCCAATTCCCAGCGACAGGCCGCCCTGGACCTGACCCTCGAGGATCAACTCGTTCAAGATGGTGCCGCAGTCCTCAACGGCCACGTAGCGCTTGATGTCGATCTTCATCGTTTCCGGATCGACCTCCAGGATCATAGCGTGCGTACCGTTGGCCGTCGCGCCGTATTGCGGGCCGAAGTAATCGGTTGATTCCAGCCCCGGTTCCGTGCCCGGCTCCACTGCGCCGCGCAGCGGATTGGCCAGCACCGCCAACTCACCCAGGCTGATGCTCTGCTCGGGAATGTCGGCCACGCGGACCATGCCGTCGGCCAGTTCGAGTTCTTCTTCCGGCGCACCCAGCACCTTGCTGGCCAGCTTCAAAACCTTGACCCGCACGCTGCTGGCGGCTGCGTTGATGGCATTGGCGGCCACCACCGCGCCACGGCTGGCAAAAGTGCCTGTGCCCCAGTGGAAATGCGCGGTGTCGCCGGTAACCAGGTGCACGTCGCGTGGACTGACGCCCAGTTGCTCGGACACGATCTGCGCGAAGGAGGTGAAGTGCCCCTGGCCCTGCGTACCCACGCCGGTCGCCACGCTGATGCCCCCGTTGGCTTCGACGGTCACGCGGGCGCCCTCGTACGGGCCGACCCCGGTCGTCTCGATGAAGGGTACAATGCCGATCCCGACGTGTTTGCCTTCGGCCCGCAAACGCGGCTGCTCTTCGCGGATGAAATCTTCGTAACCGATCAACTGTAATGCCTTGTTGAAGGTGCCTTCGTAGTTGCCGCTGTCGACGATGAATTCGCTGAATGCCTGATCGATGATACCCTGGTGATAGGGGAAGGCATCCGGCGGCACCAGGTTTCGGCGCCGGATTTCGGTCCGGTCAATCCCGAGCTGTTTGGCGGCAATGTCCAAAAGGCGCTCGATGACGAAAATCCCCTGGGGACGACCGGCACCACGCACCGGCGTGACGATCATCTTGTTGGTGAACACCATGTGTAGTTCAGTGTAATAATTAGGAATGTCGTAAACACCCATCACGTGGTTCTGGGAGTTTAGCGGCACGGTCAACCCATACGAATCGTAGGCGCCGCTGTCGTGGATGAAAACGTCCTTGACCCCCAGAATGCGCCCGTCATTCGTCAGCGCGATCTCGGCATCGTGAACTTGTCCCCGCTCCTGTGTAGTGCCGACGAAATTCTCCTGGCGGTCTTCAATCCACTTGATCGGCCGGCCCAGTTTCACCGTCGCCCACGACAGCAATACTTCCTCAGGCTGAAACATCATGATCTTGGGGCCGAAACCACCGCCCACAAACGGTGCAATGACCCGCACCTGGTGCTCGGCCAGCCCCAGCAATCGCGCCAACCCGTTGCGTAAGGGGATCGGCGCCTGGGTGGTCACCCACATGTTCAACTCTTGCGAGCGCGGGTCCCACGACGCCACAATGCCACGATTCTCCATCGCTCCCGCCACGCCGCGGTCTATCACCAATCGCCGGGAAATGATCAGGTCGGCCTTGGCTTTGGCTTCCTCGTAGTTGCCTTTCTGCTGCGGCACGTAAGACGCCAGATTCGACTCCATATCTTCGTGAACCAAGGCCGCGTCAGGCGAGAGCGCTTGCTCCATATCCACGACCGGCTCCAATGGCTCGATGTCCGCCAATATGTCATCCAGCGCGTCTTCTGCGATGTAACGGCTCTCGGCGATGACAACCGCCATCACCTCGCCCACGTGGCGGACTTTGCTCCTGGCGACCGGCCGCTGTGTCCTGGCGTGAAAAGTGGCATTCTCAATGCCTTGAGGCGGCGGCACCAGCAGCGGGCTGGGATGCCAGAAGTCCCCCAAGTCCTTGGCCGTGTAAACGGCCACCACGCCCGGGCGTTTTCTCGCTTCCGAAACGTCGATATCGACGATGCGTCCATGCGCATAATCACTACGCAGGAAGGCCGCATACAGCATACCGGGGATCTGCACATCATCTACAAACAGCGCCTGCCCGGTCAATAAGCGAGGATCTTCTGTCCGGGTGTAGCGCTGTCCAATATACTTGAACTTTTTATCTGCCATCAATTCCACTCCTGATATAACACCGTAGCAAGCCTCAGGTTTCGCGTCTACGACTTGGCAGCCAACTTCTCCGCCGCCAGGGAAACCGCGTCGATGATGTGCTCGTAGCCTGTGCACCGGCACAAATTGCCGTCCAAAGCGTGCCGAATCTCGTCCCTGGTTGGGTTTGGGTTCTGCTCCAGGAAAGGCAACATTGTCATCAGGATGCCCGGAGTACAGAAACCACACTGCAAACCGTGAGCTTCCATAAACGCCTCCTGCAGCGGATGCAGGTGCTCCGGATCCCCAAGCCCTTCGACGGTGAATATCTGGTGCCCGTTACTTTGTACGGCAAACATCAGGCAGGAACGCACCGGCTCCCCGTCGAACAAGACCGTGCAAGCGCCGCAAACACCCTGTTCGCAACCGATGTGCGTCCCGGTCAGGCCCAATTCCTGCCGCAGGAAGTCACTCAGCAGCATACGCGGTTCGACTTCGCGCGTATATTCCTTATCGTTGACGGTAAGCGTCACTTTAACCAAATCACTCACCTTGCTCTCCTTTGCCCATCGCGCGATCGAAAGCCTGCGTCAACGCCCTGCGCCCCAGCACTCTGGCCAGGTGTCGCCGAAAATCTGATGAGGCGTGGATGTCGGTCGTCGGGTCCATGTCCGAACGGGCCGCAGTATCGGCGGCTTCCTGGATCAGTTCGCCACTCACGGCTTGCCCCTTCAGCATTTCCATCGCCTGCTTGGCCGCGACGGGCATATCCTCCACACTCATATAAATCAGGCGCGCGTCCTGGCAACGATCTTTCTCGTCGAGCACCACCGTGGCGGCCACGCCCACCAGGGCGTAGTCGCCTTCCTGCCGCGACACCTCCATAAAGGAATAACCGCTATGGTCCGGCATCGGCGGTATCTCGATCTCCACCAGTATCTCTTCCGGCTCCAAGGCCGTCATAAACATTCCCTTAAAGAACTCCTCAACCGGCACCCAGCGGTCCGACGACTTGCTGCGCAGCCGGAAACGCGCGCCCAACGCCAGACTGACCGCCGGCA
>CAZHBM010000015.1:0-21501 GCA_964529945.1 uncultured Anaerolineales bacterium
TGGCCCAATCATCATTGGTCACGACGCGTCGGGGAAGACTCATCCCCCAGCCGACGATATGCGCGTATGTTGCCATTCCTACCTCCAAAGCCTCTATCAGGAATCAACAACCAGCAGTTACAACGGGAAAACAGTGCCACGCAAAGGCACCGCCCTCGGGATGCTGGCTGTTGTTAGCGGCAGTCTAGTCTTGATACCGCTTGATTATCAAACACGCGTTATGGCCGCCAAAGCCGAATGAATTGGACAAAGCGATGTCGACTTTTGCCTCGCGTGCTGTCTTGGGTACGTAATCAAGGTCACATTCCGGATCCGGGTTATCCAGGTTGATCGTGGGTGGGATTATCCCTTCCCGAATGATTTGAATACACATCATCGCCTCTATGGCACCGGCGCCGGCCAGAAGATGGCCGGTCATCGATTTGGTGGAACTGACGATCAGTTTGTAGGCGTGGTCCCCGAATGTTTTCTTGATCGCTTTGGTCTCAATCACGTCGTTCAGCTGGGTGGCGGTCCCATGGGCGTTGATGTAATCTACATCCGTCGGTTTCAGCCCGGCGCGATCCAGGGCAGTCTCCATCGTCTGGGAGGCCCCGCGCCCATCTTCTTGGGGGGCGGCCATATGGAACGCGTCCGATGAGACGCCGAAGCCCACCATCTCGGCCAAAATGTTGGCACCACGAGCCTTGGCGTGCTCCAAGCTTTCCAGTGCCAGCACAACTGATCCCTCGCTGGCCACGAAACCATCGCGATCCACGTCGAAAGGCCGGCAGGCTCCTTCGGGATCGTCGTTGCGAGTGGACAAGGCGCCCATCACGTTGAACCCGGCAATCGTAATTTCCAGCGGGCCGGCCTCTGTTCCGCCCGTCAGCATGACATCCGCGGCGCCACGGGCCACAATTTCAAAAGCCTCTCCAATGGCGGCCGATCCGGTGGCACAGGCAGCCAAGACGGCCATGTTGGGGCCGCGAAAACCATAATCTATCGCTACCTGAGCGCCGGGCGTGTCGGCCAACATCATAGGAATGAAAAAGGGACTTAGCCGTCGCGGTCCTCGCTCGCGGAGGACTTGCGCCTGGTCGACCAACGTGCCGAGTCCCCCCACGGCGCTGCCGATGAGCACCCCCACTCGCGTTGGGTCATAAGATGAGTCTAGCAAGCCTGATGTCGTCACGGCTTCCTTGGTTGCTGCCAGCGCGAGGTGGGTGACACGATCCATACGCCGCGCTTCCTTTCGGCCAAACATCTCGCTGGCATCGAAATTCTTCACCTCACCGCCAAATTGGGTGGCATATTCGGAGGGATCAAAGTGGGTAATGCGGGCTATGCCTGACTTACCCTGCTTGGCTGCTTCCCAGGTGCTGACCACGTCATTACCCAGTGGCGTGATCGCTCCCATACCAGTAACTACAACGCGCCTTGACACTGCGCTCACCTCCCTGTTAGGTCAAATATCAAAAAATCTTCCAAAAGCATTTTCTATAACACGCGGGTTCTCGAATGGTTGCGCCTGCAGCGCCAACTCCCGATGGCCGTTGTCCACAAAGTGAGCCACGATCCTAGATACGCGATAGCTCCGAAGTACAGTAGGGACAACGGATGGCTTTCTCCGGGATCGTGGATAAGCAATAGGGGCATTCTTTGGTCTCCGGCTTGGGTGCTGCCGGTTCCTTTTCCTGCTCGCGGTAGAGTTGGTTGATGGCCTTGACCAGCAAGAAGACCACAAAAGCGATAATCAGGAAACTGATCACAGTCGTCACGAAAGCCCCATAATTTACGCTCACCGCACCTGCGTCTTTGGCTGCCTGCAAGGACGCGTATGGGCCGGCCGGATCGCCTTGTTTAAGCAGGATATACAAGTTGTTGAAATCGACTTTGCCTATCACGAGGCCGATGGGTGGCATAATAATGTCATTGACCAGCGAGGTCGTAACGCTACCAAAGGCAACACCAATAACGAAGCCGACGGCCACGTCGATAATATTGCCCCGCAGGGCAAACTCCTTAAATTCTTTCCACATCGGTGGTCTCCTTCTCAGATCCTTCACAGACAAGCGTGGCTTTGCTTAGACGCGCCTGCCGCCCTTGAGTTGCGATTGGAGTTCCTTCAGCCTGGCCCAATCGCCACGGGCCGCCAACGACGCCTGTTCGGGCCAGGTGGCGGGATTGGCGATGGTAATGCCGGCGTCATCCAGAATCTGGCGCAGATGATCAGTACCAGTGTCGGCCAATTGTTGGAAAGTAGTGATCCCACGCTGAGCAATGAGCGCGGAGATTTTGGGCCCTATGCCCTCAATGCGTTTTAAGTCATCCGGTGGCGTCTGTGGCACCACCGGCGAGGGCGCCTTGCGCGCCGGTCCTTCAGGCGGGGAGGTACTTTCACGATTGCCCACCCGCCTCAAATTTTGCCTGTCACGGTCCCAAGGCCAGCCGGAGAGAATGACCACCAAGACTACTCCCATCATTATCAGTGGCCATCCCCACCGAGGAAATCCACTACGAGTCTCTTCATCCGGAGCTGCACTGACGGTTTCTGCCGATAAGATGGCTGCCAATAGACCGAACACGGACACGAATCTGCCTACCATTTTACGGTTCCTCCCAATTGCTGTGCCTGCAATACACATGACCGTCGAACTCACGAACCTCTCTTGCCGGATACCTCGACCGGTTCACCGGCGCGCGGCTGGCAAAGAATGGCCGGTTTCACCGAACGGGATGCTGACGATCGCCTTCCTTTCTTTATTGATCTTTGTTGATCGGTGCCTCTAACTGTCAGTCTTTTTTCAGAGCGACGCCGCCGTCCGATGCCGGTCGATGGCGTTTGCCGCTCCAACTGTCGACTTGGATGGCATAGACGGCGGTCTGCGCCATTTCCGTTTCGGTTATGGGGCGGTAATCTGTTCCGGGTTGCCTGTCGGGAAAATATTTGTCGAGCAACCCCTGGAGTACCCGCCGCTTTTGTTGGGGATCAGTAACTGGATTGGCGCGTCCGAACACAACGACGCTCGTGTAGGCCAAGCTGAAGCCAGCCGCCCTATCGGCCGGCAACCAAGGTCCCCACCAGTCCACCTCCAGGCAAACACGCGGATTATGGGCCAGGTTTGTCACCGTTCGCCCTTGGGTGGCCATATGAAAAAAGATGCGCTCTCCGTCGTACCAGAATACTCTCGGCGAAATAAAGGGCTGGTCTGCCACAGCAGTTGCGATTCGACACACCTCTGCCTTTTTCAGCAAGCGGACGATGTCGTCCGTTTCCTGGATGGCCCGATCCGCTCGTCGAATGCGAGTCAATTCGTCTGTCTGAGGACATTCGCTCACGATGCCTCCTACATCGATTCGGGCGCCGATACACCCATCAGCGAGAGTGTATTGGCCAGTGCAATTTTGGCCGCCCAGACCAGTTTCAGCCGAGCAGCACTCAACCGGGCGTGTTCAGGGTCATCCGATACCACGCGGCATTCTTTGTAAAAGGAATGGAACGCGGATGCCAACTCTTGCGCGTAAGGCGCCAGGTGATGCGGCGCAAGCGTGTCGGCGCATAGGGCCACCGTCTCTGGAAGCCGCAGCATTTGCCGGATCAACGCCAGTTCGGCCGGATGGTTCAAGAGGCTGACATCGCCGCCTTCCAGAGAAACGCCGCGTTCCTGGGCGCGAACAAAGATACTGGCGATACGCGCGTGGCCATACTGAACGTAGTAGACCGGGTTTTCGCTCGACTGTTGTACCGCCAAGGTCAGATCCAGTTCCATCTGGCTGTCGGCCGACCGGGTGAGCAGCATGAAACGGGTAGCATCGGCGCCGATTTCTTCAATCACCTCACGCAAGGTAATGATTTCGCCGGTGCGTTTGCCCATGCGGACCAATTCGCCGCCACGTTTGAGTGTTACCAGCTGGTACAGAATGAAGACGACACGTTCCGGGTCGAGCCCAAGTGCTGCCGTGACGGCCTTCATCCGTGGGACGTGGCCGTGATGGTCGGCTCCCCACACGTAGATGGCGCGGTCGAAACCCCGTTTCACTAACTTGTCCCATACGTAAGCGATATCAGAGGCAAAATAGGTGGGGCGTCCATCGGAACGGACGACCACGTTGTCTTTGTCGGCAGTGGCTTCCTCGTCGCCTTCGGCAGCCGATTCTTCCTCACCTTGCGCTCGGGTGAACCATATGGCGCCGTCCCGGTGGGTAAGCCAACCTTCTGCACTCAGCTTGCTAAAGACGATTCCATACGTACCGTCGTCATATAGGCTCTGCTCGGATTTCCATTCGTCGAAGTGGATCCCCAGTGCTTCGGCGTCAGTCTGCAGGCTAACGAGCATGCGCTGCAACCCCTCGGCGCGCAAGGCCTGGACGGCATCTTCCCGCTCCAAATTCAGGAATTGGTCTCCATGCTCGTTGGCGATTTCGCGGCCCAGATCGACCAGGTAATTGCCTGGATAACCGTTTTCGGGCAGTGGTTGGTCGACGCCAAGAGCTTGGGCGTAACGGGCGTACAGGCTGGCGGCAAACAACTCCATCTGGTTACCGGTGTCGTTGACGTAGTACTCTCGCTCGACGATCCAGCCGGCGGTATTGAGTACGTTGGCTAACGTGTCACCCAGCACTGCGTTGCGGCCGGAGCCAATGGTGAGCGGCCCCGTCGGGTTGGCGCTGATGAACTCCACCTGCACCGATTTGCCCTGGCCCATGTCAACGTGACCGAAATTGTCGGCCAATTGTAGGATTGTCTCCACCTGCTCTGCCAACCAGGCAGCGGATAGCGTAATGTTGATGAACCCCGGGTGAGCAATCTCGACGTTGCCCATAAACGGCGGCCGGTCCATATGGGCGACCACCTTCTCGGCAATGGCGATGGGGGCCATACGTGCCATACGGGCCATAGCCATACAGGTCGGGCAGGCGTAGTCCCCGTGGGAATCATCTTTTGGATGGTCGACGGTGACTTTGGGTATGTCATACTTGGGCAAGTCACCTTTTTTTTGTGCTTTCCTAATGGCCTTTTCAATGATTGTTACAATTTCGTCACGGACCATTCATCACCTCAAAATGATACAAAATGAAAAGCAGGCATATCGCCTGTCAGTCTATATTGTGCTCGCCGGCCTGCCGGGCCGGAAAAGCGTCTTTGCCGACGCGGAGGATAGGCTATGGTAGATAAGGGGCCATCTCCAACCAGTTGGTACCAACTTCGACATCAACCTTGAGCGGCACTGCCAATTCAAATGCGTGGCTCATAACCGCTCGTACGATATCGACGACGCGGCTCACCTCCTCGTCGGGCGCTTCCAGAACCAGTTCATCGTGCACCTGCAGCAGTATTCGGGCCTGCAGGTGTTGTTTGCGGATCTCATCGTGCAGACGGATCATAGCGATCTTGATGATGTCAGCCGCCGTGCCTTGTATGGGCATATTGATCGCTTCGCGCTCGGCCCGGCTTCGGTCGGGGCCGCGCATGTTGTTCAAGCCCGGGAAATAGCGCCGGCGACCCAGCAGAGTCTCGACATAGCCGTTGTCAGCGGCCTGGCGTTTGGTGCGCTCAATGTACTTGAGCACGCCTGGGTATTTCTCGAAATAGGTTTTGATGAATTGCGAAGCTTCTGTCTGGGTCATACCTGTCTGTTGGGCCAGGCCAAACGCCGATTGACCGTAACTGAGACCGAAGTTGACACTCTTGGCGATCCGCCGCTGGTCCTTGGTGATCTCATCAATCGGAATATCCAGAACAGCTGCCGCCGTGGCGGCATGAATATCCTCGTCGCGCTCGAAAGCACCCATCAGTCCTTCGTCTTTGGCGACGTGCGCCATCACTCGCAGTTCGACCTGCGAGTAGTCGGCGGCGATCAGTTGCCAACCGGGGTCAGGTATGAAGGCCCTGCGCACCTCGCGCCCAAGTTCGGTCCGAATGGGAATATTCTGCAAATTGGGATTGCTGCTAGAGATACGTCCCGTGACGGTGCCGGTCTGGTTGAACGACGTGTGGACGCGGCCGGTCACCGGGTTAATTAATTGCGGCAATGCGTCGACGTAAGTGCTCTTGAGCTTGGTCAACTGTCTTTGCTCCAGGATCAAGTCGACCACCGGATGCTGACCACGCAAGCCTTCCAATACGTCGGCCGCGGTCGAATAATAACCGCTCTTTGTCTTTCGCAACCCGGCGGTGGGCAGGTCGAGCTTGACAAACAAGGCATCGGAAAGCTGTTGAGTGGAGTTGATGTTGAATTTATAACCAACCCAATCCTGGATTTCCCGTTCGATTTGGTCGATGCGGCTTCCCAGTTCGATCGACATTTGTTGCAGCACGGACTCGTCCAGGCGAATCCCGGTCATTTCCATGTCAATCAGCACCGGCAGGAGCGGCATTTCGACTTCGTTGAACAATTTCCATGCGCCGCGCTCCTCCAACTCGGGCGTCAAGCTGTCGGCCAGCCGGACCGTCATATCGACGTCGGCACAGGCGTAAGGGACGACCCGGGATAGTGACACCTGGTCCATCGTTACCTGTTTCTTGCCGGTCCCGATGAGATCGGTGATGGGTGTCATCTCTACACCGAGCCGGATCCAGGCCAGATTCTTCAGGCCCTGGCTCCCATCAGGGTCAATCAGCCAGGCGGCAACCATCGTGTCCAATATGGGACCGGCAGCCTGCAACCCGTGACGCGCGAGAACCATCACATCGTATTTGGCGTTGTGGGCCACCTTGGTCGCAGCGCTGTCCGCGAACAGCGGCTCCAGAACACGCACAGCTTGGGGCCAGTCGACCTGGATCGAGGGGCTACGCACCGGCAGGTAGTAACCATGACCGGCCGTATCGGTTATCCCAAGACCCACCAGCTCAGCCAGCATAGCATCGGTGCTGGTCGTCTCTACATCAAAAACGAGCCGTGAACCCGGGCTGAACCGGTCGACCAACTCACGCAGAGCAGCCACTGATTCCACAACTTGATAATCGGCTTCAGGCTGGGTTGCCCCGGCAGCCGGCGGGGTGCTTTCCGTTGCCCCAAACATAGAGAGTTGTTGACCGGCTGCCGGCGGCCGGGGTTGGTGACCGGGAATCCTGTCAAGCAGGCTACGGAATTCGAGTTCCTGGAACAGTTTTAGCACCTTGTCGTGGTCAAAATCGCGGGTGCGACAGTTCTCCAGATTCAGCTCAATGCCGGGCACATCGGTCACAATCCGTCCCAGTCTGCGCGACAAAAAGGCGATGTCGTGGCCGGCCTCGAGCTTGGTGCGCTGGCCTTTGGGGAGCTCCGCCAGGTGTAAATAAATGTCCTCTAAGTCGCCGAATTCTTGAACTAACTGGGTACCTGTCTTTTCGCCGATTCCCTTGACTCCCGGGATATTGTCGCTCGAATCCCCCATCAAGCCTTTCAGTTCGATTAACTGCCTGGGAGACAGCCCATAGCGGTCCTCTATTGCGGCTTGGTCGTACAGCCGGCGGTCGGAAAAACTGCGTCCCGAAATAAGCACTTCGATGTTCGGACCGATCAACTGGAAGGCGTCACGGTCACCGGTGACAATAATGGTCTCGACGCCCTGTGTGGCTGCTTGGTTGGCCAACGTGCCCAACACGTCGTCGGCTTCGTACGTGTCCGCAGTGAAGACTGGAATATTGAAGGCCTGCGTCAATTCTTCCACTCTTTCCATTTGCGGGCGCATATCATCGGGCATTTTATCGCGAGTCGCCTTGTAAGGAGGATACTCTTTGTGGCGAAAACTCAATCCGACGTCAAAGGCGACTGCCAGATATTCAGGGTTATACTCCTCCCACACGGACAGCAGCATCAAGGCGAAACCGTAGACGGCGTGGGTTGGTTCTCCATGGCGGGTGCGTATGCCCGTGCTGGCCAGGGCGAAATAGGCTCGATAAGCCAACGCATGGCCATCGATCAGAATCAGTGTTGGTTGGGAGGACTTGTGTTTGTTGTCTGTGCTATTGGTCACGACAATACTCTCCCCGATTACAGTGCACTACAGAAAGACAGGCAACCGCCTTGACCTATTATACTATCTTACTGACGCTGACAAAAGCGGTACGTTAGTCAGCCATGTCTCATTCTCTTGGTAAACGGCAGGGTGAGTCAGCGACCAGCTTCATCTCTTCGTTTCTTCGTTAATTTTTGATTTCTTGTGGTTGGAAGACCCACAAGAAATCAAAAAGACTACCTGATCTATGCGCTTCTTAAACATTACGTGAGCTGTCTCTTACCAACCTACTACTTGGCAGCTGAACCCAGGCTGGATTGAATTTCTCCAGCAAAAAGATTTGGGACGCGCCTGATTGGGCTGGTGCGTTTCTTTCTCTTCGGGGACCGTAGGGCCGTAACCGAATTTTTGTCGAAAGTATTGACAAGTACTGAATTAAGTGATAATATATGAGCAATCATATAGAGGACTGATCATATATATGATATAACCAACATGGAGCTTACAATGTCGTTAGAGCACGCTATTCTCGGTTTTCTAAATTATGGGTCTTCGACCGGATATGATCTAAAGAAGTCCTTCGATTGTTCGGTGCGACATTTCTGGCCGGCCGACCAGAGTCAGATCTACCGTACCCTGGCGCGTTTGGCCGACCGGGGTTGGGCCGAAATGGAGGTGGTTCACCAGGACGATGCCCCAGACCGCAAAGTCTACGCCATTACGCACGCGGGCCGCCAGGAACTGCATCGTTGGATGACCGCTGGTCATCCGCCGGCAGAGGTGCGCAGTGCTGAGTTGATCCGCGTCTTCTTTGCCGGTCAATTGAATCGCGAGGAAGCCCTGGAGCTGTTCCGGCAGGGCGCTGTCCGGGTGAGGGAGCAACTGGAAGGTTACCGCCAGATTCATTCTGAAGACAAAAAAACCGATCATGGCGGGTGCGAATGGCCGGGAGCGGACCGCGATGCTTTCTTCTGGCACCTGACCCTGGAGAACGGAATCATATCCACCGAAGCGTTACTGAGATGGATCGAGAGTGTGATAAAACGGCTTGAGCGAGAGGATTACGCCTGTTTTGACGATCCACCTGTTAACAGCCAAAAAGAATAGTGGGGAGCAGAGACTCGTCCGTCGCCAAGGCGACCCAAGGAGAAAACGATGGAAAAGACAATAGCGATCGTCGGTGCTGGCCTGGCCGGCCTGTCTGCCGGCTGTTACGGCCAGATGAATGGTTACCAGACCCAGATTTTTGAACTGCATGACAAGCCGGGCGGGCTGTGTACCAGTTGGCAGCGCAAGGGATATACGTTTGATGGCTGTATCCATTGGCTGGTAGGATCTCGTCCACATTCGAACTTCAACAAAGTGTGGAATGAACTGGGTGCATTGCAGGGCAAAACGATCCACGATTTTGAAGAATTCGTGCGGATTGAGGATGAAAGCGGCCGGACCTTAATCGTCTACACGGATATTGACCGGCTTGAGAAACACATGAAAGAACTGGCGCCCGCCGATGCGAAGGCCATCGAATCGTTTGCTGAGTTGGTGCGAAAATGTCAGCGCTTCTCCGGAGTTCTGGATCCGACAGCTGACTCGTCCAACCTTCTGTCTCGTGCGTCAAGCGGGTTGAAGCTGTTGCCTTATTTGGGCATGTTGCGAAAATATGGACGCCTTTCGGTGCAGTCCTATGCCACGCAGTTTACCGACCCATTTTTGCGTTGGGCCTTCGAGAGAATTCTTTATATGCCCGATTTCCCTATGTTGGCCTTAACGATGACGCTTGCCTGGATGCACGACCGTGACGCAGGCTATCCGTTGGGCGGTTCACTGCCTTTCTCGCAAGCTATTGAGCGCCGCTATCTGGAGCTTGGCGGCACAATACACTATCGTTCGCGGGTGGAAAAGATCCTGGTAGAAGATGGAAAAGCAGTCGGGATTCGACTGGCCGACGGCAGTGAGCACCGGGCGGACGTGATCATTTCGGCGGCCGATGGGCGAAGCACAATCTTCGACATGTTGGACGGCCGGTATGTGGACGACAAGACGCGTGCGCATTATCGGGACTTGCCCATTTTTAGTGGCGTGGTGCAGGTATCACTGGGAGTCAACCGTGATTTGTCGGACACACCGCGCGCCATTAGCATTCCGCTGGACAAGCCAATGATGGTGGCCGGTGAAGCGCACCATCGCATGGGAATCCATCATTATTGCTACGATCCATCCCTGGCTCCGGCCGGGAAATCGGTGGTGACAGTCTTATTCAACAGCGATCACGGCGATTGGGTAGAGCTGGCTGACGAACGCGAACGGTACGATGCTGAAAAACAGCAGATCGCCATTTCGGTGATCGATCAACTGGAGAAACGGTTGCCTGGTTTGGCCGGACAGGTTGAAGCTGTCGATGTGGCTACTCCGTTGACGACCGAGCGTTACACGGCCAATTGGCAGGGTTCCATTGAAGGCTGGATGCTGACGACGCACAATCCCGACATGATGATTCACGGTATGGAAAAGACATTGCCCGGTCTGGACAATTTCTACATGGCCGGCCAGTGGGTGGAGCCAGGCGGTGGGTTGCCGACAGTGGCCATGTCCGGCCGCAACGTTATGCGGACGATCTGCAAGCGGGACGGCAAGGCCTTTGTGGCCGCTGAATCCTGAGATCGTTTCTGCTTTTTGGACGAATTGCCATCACTGATCGTGAGCCCGGCCGGAGCGGCGCCGGGCTCAGGTCTATTTTCCTGACCTATTTGAACGCCGGCACAGAAGATGCGGGCGTTGCTTGTCGCTTGCGTGCGTGCTAGAATGTCCCTGGCGGCCGGACGGGTTGCGTCTTAATGTTCCATTTTTGAGATGGTAGGTGAAAGTGATGCAATTGCTGGTGGCGACTAACAATCCCGGCAAGCTCAAGGAATACAGGGACTTGCTACTGCGCTTGGCAGTGGAAATCATCACGCTGGATGAGGCGGGGATCGACTTTGTGCCCGAAGAAACGGGCGCCACCTTCGAGGAAAATGCGATCATCAAGGCCGGTGCCTTTTTTGAGCTCAGCCGGTTGCCTACCCTGGCCGATGATTCCGGTCTGGAGATCGATTTTTTGTCCGGCGCACCCGGAGTCTTATCCGCTCGTTATGGGGGGACCGGACGCAACGAGGAGGTGGAACGCTATCAAATCGTCCTGGATCAGTTGGCTGGCGTGCCATGGAAGGATCGTACGGCACGTTTCCGCTGTGTCCTGGCGATCGCCTTTCCCGGCCAGCCGCTACTCACCACCGAAGGGGTGGTAGAAGGATTCATTGCCGACGCTCCCAGTGGTCAGGGAGGCTTTGGCTACGACCCCATCTTCTACCTGACGGACTTTGGGTGTACGATGGCCGAATTGCCGGCCGAGACAAAAAACCGCATCAGCCACCGGGGGCGTGCCATTGAGGCAGCCCTGCCTCTGCTGCAGCAACTGATAAAGAAAGATGACTAGGTCTCACTTCAGCCGGTAGTAGAGGCGTCCTCCAATGGTACTCAGAATCAACGAGACTATCGTTCCGCCTACACCCCATATAAGCAACGCAAAGAACACGGCCCCGGCCAATTGGATGATGTCGGCGCTGATGCCCGATTGGGCCAGGTTCTCCAACTGGGTTGGCGAGAATTGTGCCAACACACCAAAACCCAGGTTGGTGAACATCAGCCCAAACGCGGACAGGAGCATAGCCACCATTGCGCCGATGATTCCGGTGATGAAGCCGGCCACTGCGCTGACGCGCGTAGCTTCTCGGACGCTTTTCATGTGGTTGTTGGCAAACAGACCTGCCAGCATGCCGACCGCAAGAAGCAATATGACGAACCCGGGCAGCACCAGGCATGTTCGTAGAGGAAGTTGAATCAGGCTGAACAGCAGCAGCAGCAAGATACCAAAGCCGCCGATCAGTCCGGCTTTGAGCCCCGCTCGAGCCCACTCACTGGACGCCTTCGATCTCACTTTTTCCTGGGGCGGTCTGGTCGGTCGCGGACTTGACGGTTGCCGTCGTTTTTCGGTCATCGGAGCCTTACCTCCCAGCGCGGAAAAATTCTTTGGCGCGATGCAGAAGAGGCATCGGAGCCACAGCCTTCTATCCTACCTGAATTCGATAAACTTGTCACGTCGAAACCTATACGCTTGGCCGACGGTTTGCTGCTAGCCATAGACAAAACCTTCCACCTTGTAATCCTCTTCGTGATCCACCTGGGCACTTATCTGCCCTAATGCCTGCCAGGCTGCCCAGGCAGCCAACGCACTGTCCAGTGCATCTCCACCCTCATCGTCCACGATTATTTGCCGGATATTCGCATCTTCCAGAAGAAGAATAGCCATTTTTTCCAAACTGCCAAGAATCTGGGCTCTGGCTGTCCTTCGTTCCTCGCCTCGACCTTTGTAGGAGACATACAGGCCAAATCGCTTCAGGCTGCACGCCGGGCAGACTTCCACCAGCCAGGGAAGTGAGGCGGCCGCAGGGGTAATAGGCAGAACACAGGCCTGATTGGACATCACCAAGGGTGACAACACGTCGCGGATGCCGTAGAACGTCTGGCGATAAAGACGAACGTTGTAGGCCGACCACGGGGCTCGTGTTTCGATCTCCGTTTGTCGTTTGAGCTCCTTGCGTCCGTCACCGGTGCGGGTGGCGATGGAATAGCAATCGCGGCGGAAACTATCTGCATCCGGAAATCGACGGGCGAATGCCGAAATGAAAAACTGCCAGTCTTCACCCTGGGTGATCGATATAGGCAAAGCGAAGGGGAAATCAAACCCAAAGATCGAAGGGCCTGCCTGGGCCACGTAGTCGACCAGGGCCGTGAGGCAAGCCCGGCGTTCGGTAGGAACCTGCAACCAGTTGTCGGCGCGGGCGCAGGCTAACACCTCCAACCTGCCGCTTGCCGCGAAGCCCTTTGTGATCCATATGCGCTTGCCGGCGTCGGCTGCACCGCTGAAGTCGACGCCATATATTTCTCGCTTCTCAGCTAGAGTATCAGGCACCACTATGCTCGTTTCCGAGTCTGTCAGTGAACTAAGACGACTGGGCGATGACCTGGCGACGCTCTTTTCTCCAGTGATAAACTGCCCACCCCAGGCAAACAAGTCCTATGCCGCTGACCACGGCAGCCGACAGGGAGGTGCCCCACACCCCGATGCTGATCCACAGCGCCCCGCCTGCCAGGGCGCCCAGCATCCGGCCCAGACTGAGAGCTGCCAGGTTGGATGATAGGAAGGTGGCACGCGCATTGGGCAGAACTTCCGTAAAGAATGAAAATGTCGTCACGATGGTAAACTCAAAGGTCAAGAATATGGCGAACAAAACGCCCAGCGCCAGGGGCAGAGAATGACCCACAGTGGGCAACAACAAATAGCTGAGCGTCGAAAGGACCATTCCGATCAGGGCAGCCCGGTCCAACCCGATACGGTCGGCCAGGGCTGCCGTCAAACCTTCACCTGTCAACTCTGCTAGGCCGATGACGGTTGTCGCCAGGCCGAGGGCAACCACCGTCAAGCCAAAAGTGGACTCCAGCCAGGCGGCATACATCACAAACAGGATGTCATTGGCGGCACACGACAGGGCCGAGAATCCAAGAGCGCCCAGTACAACTTTGTCTTGGCTCAGTTGCTTCCACAATTTGGCCAGCTGGATGGGTTTGTCTTGCATCCCGACGGCGTGTTGCGATTCATGCCGGGGAAAGGAGGTAGCAATGGCAACAAACGCGATCACACCAAAACCGGCCAACACCAGTAGGGGCGACTGCCAACCATAGCTGGCGATGAGCAGACCGACCAATGGGATGCCTATCAGGGTACTGCCGGCCCAGGCCATCTCGATCACACCCATGGCCAACCCGCGGCGCCGGTAGGGAACTCTGGCTCCGACGTAAGCCTGCAGTGCCGGATCGAAAAGGACTTTGGCCAGGCCACTGACCAGCATAGCGAACACGATAACCGCGTAATAGGGAAACATCCCGCCGGCCAACATTCCAAGGGTGAGCATAGCCAATCCGGCCAACATCATCGTTCGATACCCGTAGCGATCACCGAAGGGGCCGAAGATTGGGCCGGTCAGGCCGGACGCCTGATTGACGGCAATTAAAGACGTGATCGACGTCAGCGGTACGCCCAACCCGCGGCTAAAGGCCGGGGCGAAGGTGTAGATCATACGTCGCGCAGTGTTGAGCATAAGTCGTGACAGCAACGCCACGCCCATACGCACAACAATCGATCGCCGGTTGGTCCCGGATATGCGAGACGCGTTCACAACGGCGTCAGGGGTCAAGTTGGATGACATGCGCCTCGACCAAATCGGGTCCCAATCGCAGTATCCCCACCGAAGTTGGGCAACTACGATAGCGGCATACGCCGCCCGGGTTGAACAATAGCGTGTGACCGTGCTGCGCTTGGTAATGATAATGAGAATGTCCAAAGATGATGACGTCTGCATCGGGGTATTGGCGCAGTAGTCTGCGACCAATGCGTTGGTTCACGTCTTCACGCCCGCGATCGACCAGTTTTTCCTTGAACCAGTCGCTGGCCAGATAACCAAAATGAGGCCACCCGCCGTGGTTGACGACCAGCCGCTGCCCGGCGATCAGCAGGCGCAAGTCCACCGGAAGGCTGATGCCCCCATCGCTCAGATCGAAGAAATGCAAATTGCCGCGCACCGCGTATAAGGGCGCCAGTTGGGCCAGGTCGTCCAGGTAGGTGATGTCATCAACGTCGCCGGCGTGCAGGATGAGGTCTACGTCCTTGAACAAAGACGACACCTGGAACGGCAGCGCCTCAAGCCGGTAAGGCAGATGCGTATCGGCGATCACACCGATCGTGCACTGCGATTTATCGGCCAAGCCTGGCAACTGAACGTATGTGTCTTGAACCATAACGAAGTATCATAGCATCAGGGGGGGATGGCGTCAAACGTCGTTTTTGGCAGGAGGTGTCTCATGTTCTTGGAGGACGGCCATGTGAGCGGTCTCTCACGAACCTACTTGGCAGCCAAGCCTTGGCTCGGTCCAATTTCACCGACAAAAGAATTGGGACACACCCTTCGGCAGTCCCTGAATCGTGAAGATGACTGCGCCGGCTGGGTGGTGGTTTCCAGAGAGGTTGCGCCTGGTTTACGATCGGTGTAAACTGAATCTGTGTTCCGCGTGGGAAACTGCTGAAGCCGGCCTTCGGCGGTGAAGCCTGCCGGGTGGGTGAGCCGTCGATCAACTTTCCCCCGCGCCGCTCTTCTAGAAAACAGATTGCATTTTAACAGGATGTGAGACAATGGAATTTTTCGAACTGATTGGCCAGCGATACAGTGTGCGGGCCTACAAATCCCATGCGGTCGACGAAACAGTTTTGCAGCAGGTACTGCAAGCCGCGCGGCTGGCGCCGACGGCTGCAAACCGCCAGCCGTTCGAGCTGATTGTCATCCATACGGCCGGTCGTCAAGAAGAGTTGAAACGCATCTATCCGCGTGACTGGTTCAGCCAGGCCCCACTGGTCATTTGTGCGTGTGGATTACACCAGCAAGCCTGGGTCCGGCAAGATAGCCGCAGTTTCTGTGACGTTGACGTGGCGATTGTGATGGATCACCTGATTCTGGCGGCGGCTAATCTTGGTCTTGGAACTTGCTGGGTGGCCAATTTTGATGCTGATGCAGCACGGGAGATGCTGGGACTGCCCGATGGGGTCGAACCGCTCATATTCACGCCGTTGGGTTACCCAGCCGATGAGTTGCGCTCGAAGAAACGAAAACCGCTGACGGACCTGGTAAGATACGACCGTTGGTGATGGTGCCTCGACAGAGGCCCGGCGACAGGGGGTGGCGATGACGCAAGCCCACGTGATGGTCATCGATGATAATGAAATTGCGGCCAAGATGGTGGCCGAACTGTTGCGACGGCGTGATTATTCAGTTACCGTCAAGACCGATCCGGTTGAGGCATTGAAATGGTTGCGCATTCCTGGGAATCTCCCCGATCTGTTGGTGCTCGACCTGATGATGCCGGGCATGAACGGCTACGAGTTCCTGCGCCAGGTGCGGGCCGACCCTTCCATCACTCATCTGCCGGTCATACTTCTGACTGCGAAGGGCCTGATGGACGACAAGGTGGCTGGCTTTGAGGCCGGCGCCGACGACTACCTGGTCAAGCCGGTCAATGCGGTTGAATTGGAAGTGCGCATAAGGGCGTTGCTCAAACGCGTCCGATCGTCGGCGGTAGCGCGAGAGGCGGCGCCGGAGGCAACCGTCATCTCCGTATTCAGTCTTCGTGGCGGCGTCGGTACCACGTCACTGGCAGTAAATCTGGCGGCAGTGCTGGCGGAGATGTGGTGCGTCAAGGTGCCGTTGGTGGATCTGGCGCTAAAGAACGGTCACTGCGCCCTGATGCTCAATTTACAGCCGAAACATACATTGGCAGACCTGGTGGATTGGCAAGAAGACCAAATTGATGCCCAGGTGCTGGACAGTCTACTGCTGGACCACGAAACCGGCATCAGATTGCTTCCGGCGCCTCCATCCCCGATTGGTGCCGAACTGGTGACCACCGCCGTATTGGATAGGGTGTGGCCTCACCTGCGGTCGAGGTATCGCCTGCTGGTGATCGATGCCGGCAGCGAGCTATCGGAAGTGGCTTTGACCTCGCTTGAACGGTCACATTTTATTCTGCTTCTGTTGAGCCCTGAACTGGCTGCACTGAAAGCGGCGACCGACGCAATGCGGGTTTTCGAGGAACTCGACTACGAGCACCAACGAATTCTGCCTGTCATAAACTGGCTGTTTCCCAAGGATGGCTTGCCGCGACGCAGCGTGGAGAAAGCGCTGGGAGTCCCTGCACAGACGGTAATTCCCCACGAACGGACGGCGTTTGTGCGGGCGATCAACAGCGGGCGTCCGTTGGTTGTCACCGATCGGGATGCGAAGGCCAGTCAGGCCATCATTCGTCTGGCCTACCAGGTCAGCGCGACTGAAATGGAAGACGAATCCATTTCTAAGCCCTCTTCCTTGTTGGCAGGGGCACGGCGGATGGTCAAATCTGATTAAGTTTCTCCCTATCGTTTGCCAACTCATTTCTTTGAAACGACCGGCGATCGTCGTCGCAAAGCCGGCTCTTTGTATGTTCTTTGATTATTACTCTCTCGACCGATTCTGGAGGACATAGAAAAAATGACCGAGCTCAATCAAATCGTTTTTTTGGAATCGGAGCACGGCGGAGACGCGGTCCGCCAGTCACTGAAGGACATGAAGGCGCAAAACATTGTGCCCAGAATGTGGCTCTACGATCACAACCTATGGGGCGACAAGCCGGATGAGATATCCAACCGATTGGGCTGGTTGCATATCAGTCAGGTTATGCGCGTATTTCTGCCCCGGCTGGACCAATTCGTGCGGGCAGCGCGTGAAGACAGATTTTCGCACGCCGTGTTGTTGGGGATGGGCGGATCCAGCCTGGCACCGGAAGTATACCGTCAGACATTTGGGGTGGCTGACGGTTTTCTCGACCTGAGCGTATTGGATAGTACCGACCCGGGCACCGTGGCGTCCCTTGCGGAACAGCTTGACCCGGAGCGCACGCTGTTTATCGTCTCCACCAAGTCTGGCGGCACGGTGGAAACATTGTCCTTCTTCAAGTACTTCTACAATCGCGTGGCGCAGGCGGTGGGTGAGGCGCAGGCCGGACGGCATTTTATTGCCATTACCGATCCCGCCAGCTCGTTGACCGGCCTGGCTCGAGAATATGGTTTCCGCGAGGTATTTTTGAACGATCCCAACATAGGTGGTCGTTATTCGGCATTGTCCTATTTTGGCCTGGTTCCGGCGGCACTTATTGGGGTGGATCTCCCAAAACTGCTGCAACGGGCCATAACGATGGCTATGACCTGCGGGCCGCAAGTAGCGCCTGCCGAGAATCCGGGCGCTTTGCTCGGCGCTCTGTTGGGCGCTTCGGCGGCTAACGGCCGGGACAAAGCCACCTTCGTCATCGCTGAACCCATCGGCAGCTTCGGTGATTGGGTGGAGCAGTTGTTGGCCGAAAGTACCGGCAAGCAGGGCAAAGGAATCCTGCCGGTGGTTCGAGAACCATTGGCGGGACCGGCCGCCTATGGCGACAATGATCGCCTGTTTATCGACATCAGTCTTGGCAGCGACATCCGCCGTGACGAGCGGCTGCAGCACCTGGAGGCCGGCGGGCAGCCGGTACTGCATCTGCCAGTGGCCGATGTGTATGATTTGGGCGGCCAGTTCTTGCTATGGGAGATGGCCACGGCCGTTGCCGGTCACCTGCTGGGCATCAATCCTTTTGATCAACCCAACGTGGAAGCGGCCAAAGTGCAGGCGCGGCGGCTGGTCGAGTCCTACCGGGCCAGCGGACGCCTGACCATTCCGGCACCTACGATGGATGACGGCCAATTGGCGGCTTACGTGCCCGAGTCTTTGCCGCTGTCCGGCCCATTTGCCTGCCCGGGCGATGTGTTGCAGGCTTTTGTCAAGCTGGCAAAGCCGGGCGACTATGTCGCCCTCCAGGCTTACCTCCAACCCACCCCGGCGGTGACTGCGATGTTACAGACCCTTCGGCGGCGACTGCTCGATCACGTGCATCTGGCGACTACCGTCGGCTACGGACCTCGTTTTTTGCACTCGACCGGCCAACTACACAAAGGGGATGCCGGCAATGGGCTGTTCGTACAACTGACCAGCGACGCCGGCCCGGACCTGCCCATTCCTGACAAAGCCGGACAGGCCCAGTCGTCTATCAGCTTCGGCACCCTGAAAATGGCCCAGGCTCTCGGTGACCAGCAGGCGTTGTTGGATGCCGGCCGGCGTGTGGTTCGCTTTCATTTGAAGGAGCCGGTTGAGGACCTGGAATACCTGGCCGACTGCCTCTAGATAAATCTTCGGGAACGGCGATTAGATGAGCAGAAAGCGCCGGGGCCGGATGTAGTCGTTTGGGCAAAGTCGAAAAAAGACACAATCCGGCCGGCGGGCCGGCAGGGCAAGGTGGACAAGGCTGATGATGGATTCGGATGCCTATAAGCAGTCCGGGGAATTGGGCGTCCCTTCACTGGTGTGGCGCGCCGGGCAGGATCGTCGCTTTTCAAAAATACAGGCGCTGGTCGGCGAAAGATTATCCGGTGGGTGGGTCATCGACGTTGGTTGCGGAATCGGACTCTATTTGCGCGCCTTCCAGGCTTTGACGTCTCACGTTTTTGGTGTCGAGGTCGAGGGTAAACGGGCAGCCGAGGCCATTGCTCACGGACGGATCACTCAGGCTGTGGGGGAATCGTTGCCCTATGTCGATGGCAGTTTCGACGTCGTGCTGTCGCACGAAGTCATCGAGCATGTGGCCGATGACCGTGCCTGCGTGGCTGAGATGGTGCGCTCTCTGAAAGTCGGCGGGCGATTGGTCTTGTTCTGCCCCAATCGCCTCTATCCTTTTGAAACTCACGGTCACTATTGGCGCGGTCGCTACTGCTTTGGCAATACCCCCCTGATCAACTACCTTCCCGATGGCCTGCGCAACCGCCTGGCGCCTCACGTGCGAACTTATCTGGTTGGCGACATCCGGCGGCTCTTCCGCGGCTTGCCGGTAAGAATGGTCCACCACAGCCAGATCTACCCGGGCTACGACAACCTGGTGTTTGCCCGGCCGAGGTTGGGGAGGGCGCTTCGCCGGTTAACCTACCTTCTGGAAAGTACGCCGTTGCGTGCGTTCGGCATTTCACACCTGGTTGTGGTGGAGAAGACTGCGGCACAACCGTGACAACGGCCAATCCCCCAGATTGAGACGCACTGCCTTACGAGGCAGTGCCTTGAAGCGTGGTTAGAAACTCAGTTATTCCCCTTGAGTCGCAGCGCTTGGGCGGCTGCCAACAGCGCGCGCAGCGCGCTTTCGTCACCATTCGCCAATTGGTCTATGAGTTGTTGCAGGTTAGCCGACGCGCGTTCCAGCATCGTGTAGACTGCGTCCCGGTTTGTGAGCAGGATATCCAGCATCATCGTGACGTCCGAGCCAGCCACGCGGGAAGTGTCGCGGAACCCCGAAGCCGCCAGTTGCCAGACCAGCGCATCTTCCTCACTTACCTGGCCGGCCGTCAGCAAAAGGGTTACCGCCAGAGCGTAGGGCAGGTGGCTGGTGGTAGCCACTAACCGGTCGTGACGTTCTGCATCCAGAACCAGGGGTCTGGCCCCCACGCCCGCCACCAATTGGCGCGCCAGGTCGAGGCTGGCTGTTGTGGTGCGCTCCAACGGCACGAGGATCCAGGTGGCACCCTCGTATAAGGTCGCATCGGCTGCTTCCAACCCACGGGTCTCTTTGCCGCACATGGGATGGGTGCCAATGGCCTGGACGTGTGCGGGGAGGTGTTGCATAGCCTGGACGACATCGCGTTTGGTGCTGCCCATGTCCAACACCAGGCAGGGGGTCAGCGTGAGGTGACAGAGATCGTTTATCTGGCTGAGAATTGTGCGCACCGGGGTTGACAGTACGATAATGTCGGCCTCCGCCACCCCAGCCTCCAAATCAGTCGTGCCCCAGTCGATAATACCGTTGGCCTCGGCCTGCCGGACAGTTTCGGAACGCCGTGCGATGCCCACGACCTGGGCTGCCAATCGCCGTTGTTGACAGGCTTTCGCCAGCGAGCCACCCATCAATCCCAAACCAACGATAGCGATCCGTGCCTTATCCAGAGACTTCTCAGTATTGAAGGCGCACCTCCTTATGGACCGTTCTCCGTGGTCGATTGCCTGCATCCAACCAGCTCGATCCAAGGTAAAAACCGGTTCCAGCGGGTGATCGAGGACCAAACCAAACGGATTATCAACCAGGTGCAGAGAGAAGGCAAATAGCTCGATGGTACCAATAGGTCACTTTACATCCTGTTATTCCTGTGATATTATGTAATTAATGAGGCAGTGTCAATGGACCCCAGAATAATGAGGTTCAGGCATAAGGTCAGTCCGGCTTCAGGTGGCCCTGTTCGAGCGCATTCCAAAGACGATTTATTCGTTCTTCAAACTGGAACAAGCACTATCTTCCTAATTTCTATTGACAAAAGCGACTGTATCTCGACAGCGGTTCCCCTCAGAAGGCGTATCACTGGCGTGCTTGCCTGAATCCTCATCAGGCGGAAGGCTCTATCCACTTATTGGGAGGTATTTTCGGTAATGAAACACCTCATTAAACGTGAACGTGGACAGGGATTGGTTGAGTACGCATTGATCCTGGTATTGGTGGCAATCGTTGTCATTGCGATCCTGTTGCTGCTGGGACCGGTGGTCGGCAACGTATTCAGTAACGTCGTCTCCCACCTGGATATCCCGGTCGGACCCGGACACATTGCCAGTGTCGGTACGGCCAACGTCAGCGGCAACGTGGTTGTTACGGTGACGGTGTCTCAGGCCACGACCGTCACCCTGAGCGTTACCCAGGGAAGCGGCACAATTGTGGGGACTAATCCCAAATCCTGCACCGGTAGTTGTACTTTCACAATTGCCGGCCCCTCGGTCAACGGCACGGTTCGAGCTGCCGCCGGCGGAGGCTATCGCGAGGCCACGTGGTAGAGGACCGGTCCGTTGCAGA
>CAZHBM010000016.1:0-21338 GCA_964529945.1 uncultured Anaerolineales bacterium
GGTGGAGCAGGCCGGGCAGGCCTACCGGCAGGTCTTGTCCATTTACCCGGACGACAGCACCGCCCAACGCGCCCTATCACAGTTGGGGCACTAAACGGATAGAAAATGTTGTTACCGTCGCTCAAATCGCTGGCAAGTCGCATACTCAGTCCGACGTTGGTGGCACTCGTCGCCGGGGTGATCTACGTAGCTGCTATCCTGGTCCCGGCCGGCGGAGATCCGATGGCCTTGGTTTTGTTAGGGTCGCGTTACAGCCAGCAAAACCCGGCCGGCAGCCAGGGGTACGACGGGCAGTTTGCCTACCAAATCGCCTTGCATCCATTGCAGGCCACCCCTTACCTGGACGTAGCGGCTTATCGCTACCAGCGTATTCTCTATCCACTGCTGGCCCGCCTGGTGGCCGGCGGCCAACCGGCCCTCATTCCATGGACACTGTTGTTGGTCAACCTGCTGGCACTCGGCGCCGGCACATGGGCCACCGATAGGATACTGCAGGATTTGGGCGCCAATCGCTGGTACGCCCTGGGGTACGGACTCTACGGCGGCCTCCTTCTGGGTTTGCGCGCCGACCTGAATGAGCCGTTGGCTCAGGCGTTGGTACAACTGGCATTGCTCGCCTGGGTCAGAAAACGTCCCACCTGGATGGTGGCCGGGTTTGGGCTGGCGGCACTGACCAAAGAAACAAGCCTGATCTTCCTGGCCGCATTTGTGCTCTTCTATTTGTGGCGTCGCCGCTGGCGGTTGGCTGCTGTGCTGTTGTCGGCATGTGTGCCTTTTTTGTTATACCAACTGGTCTTGTGGCGCTGGCTGGGCAGTCCCGGCGTTGGCTCGGGCGGCGCCGGAGCGACCGCCTTCAGCCTGGTTCCCCTGGGCGGTTGGCTGGCCATCGCCGGTATAAGCTTGCCGGCCTTTCTCCTGATTTCACTGGTTGTTGTGCCGATGTCGATTTTCCCCAGCCTGGCCGGCGTGTGGAACAGCCTGCGCCACCTGTTGCGGGCACAGGTGCATCCCTACACGCTCTGCCTGCTGCTGAACGGTCTGGTCATCTTATTTTTGCCCACGTCCACATTTCGTGAGCCGGTGGCTATGCTGCGATTGACCCTCGGCCTGGTAGCCAGCACATTGTTGTTCGGCGGGCTGGTCAAGTCGCGCCGGGTGCTGCTCTACAGCCAATTGTGGGTATTGACCAACGTCTTGCTGCTAAAGGGAACCGGGGGCTGAATGTGAAACCAACTGGAACCCGTACCATACCGCTATGGATCGTTGGAGCTGCCGTTACCGCTGGTATCTACCTGTTGGTTGCCCAAGTTGGTTATGGGTTTCAAGGCTTCCCTTTGGACGACGCCTGGATCCACCAGACCTACGCCCGCAACCTGGCCGCCAGCGGGCAATGGGCGTTTCTGCCTGGCCAGGTCAGCGCCGGGTCGACGTCTCCTTTGTGGAGTCTGCTGCTGAGTCTGGGCTACTTGCTGAGACTTCCCTACCTGCTGTGGACTTATGGATTGGGAATTCTGTTTCTGGGACTGGCCGCGTGGACGGCCGCCCGGTTGGGCGCCGATTTGCTGCCCGCCCGGCCTGGTGTGAGCCTGTTGGTCGGATTGATGTGCCTGGTCGAATGGCATCTGGTGTGGGCGGCTGTGTCCGGCATGGAAACGATTCTGTTCGTCTGGCTGGCCTTACTCACCATCTGGCTTTGGTTTAGCATTGCAGTTCGTTTCGACGAGAAAAGGGATTGGGATAGCACCGCCGGGCAAGACGGCCCATTTTTCGACCGGCCTTGGCGCCGGAGCTGCCTGTTAGGCCTGGTGGGCGGCTTGCTGGTGTTGACGCGTCCCGAAGGGTTGCTGCTGGTCGGCCTGGCCGGATTGGCGCTTGGCTGGCAAACCCGCCACCAGCTGCGAACTATGCTGGTGCTATGGGCCGCGATGGGCGCCGGATTGGCCGTATTACTGGTTCCTTACGTGGTTTTCCACACCGTCACAGCCGGTACGCCTTTCCCCAATACGCTGTACGCCAAACAACAGGAATATGCGGCGCTGACCACCCTCTATCCTGTTTGGCGCCGCCTGTTGATGATGGCCGGAGTCACGCTGGTGGGAGGGCAGGTGTTATTGCTGCCCGGCTTCGTCGCCGGGCTGGTGCGCAGCCTGGGACGGCGTTTGCCGGCCTCGACCCGTTACGCAGTCTGGTTGATGGGAAGCTGGTGGCTGTTGCATCTGTTATCATACGCTATGCAACTGCCGGTGACCTACCAGCATGGGCGCTACCAGATTCCAACCATCCCCGTGCTGTTGATCCTCGGCACTTGGGGGTCAGTTGAATTGGTGGCCCATATCCGCCAGGCGATGGTTGCCAGAATCGTGCGCCGCAGTTTGATGTCGGCCGCCGGATTGACCTTTGTCGCCTTTCTGGCCGTCGGCGCCCGAGCTTATGCCACCGACGTTGGTTTTATCCAGGGGGAAATGGTTGCCACCGCGCGTTGGCTGGAGCAAAACACCGACCCGGACAGTCTGCTGGCAGTGCACGACATCGGGGCCATCGGCTACTTCAGCCAGCGGAAAATCCTGGATCTGGCAGGCCTGGTCACCCCCGAGGTCATACCTTTTATCACCGACGAAGACCGGTTACTGGAATGGATGGAGCACGAGCATGTCGACTACGTGGTGGTCTTTCCCGATTGGTCCACGGCTTACCAGCGGATGGTCGTAGACCAACGTCTGGTGCCGGTTCATCGCAGCGGGTATCAGTGGACACTGGACCAGGGAAGAAGCAACATGACGGTGTACCGTCTACTGCCCGACGGCTTGCCGTAATAGGTTCGCTCCGGATTCCCTTTATCCGCCGGCGCTGCAATGAAGTTGAGAGGGTCAACATACCCAACTGCCGTTGCCGTCCCTTTCAGGCTTGTGCTATACTAGCCTTAATCGAACAAACCCCTATCAAGAGGCGCCTCGCAGCTGCCCACTTCATTGCGCCAGACGTCACTCGTGGTATACTATCATTGACGGTGCATGCCATGGTGAATCTTTTGAGGCTCGCTTGAAAGCGGCACAATCGCCTGGGATGCTGGAATTCTTGTTTGGGTCAAAACAAGTCAGTGCATACGAGTAATACTGCGAGCGATGAGCCTTTCGTGGACATCGAGGCGATCAGGTTGGACCGCTATAGATGTGAGAGAGGTAAGGCAAGCGATGGGCAAAATTCGAATTATGTTGGTGGATGATCATCCACTTTTTCGTCAGGGGCTCAGGCGCGTTCTGGAAGCCGAGCCTGACCTGGAAGTCGTGTTGGAAGCTGAAGACGGCAGCACGGCGCTCGACGAAGCCGGGAGCTTACAGCCAGATATTATCATTACCGATATCAATATGCCCGGTATGAATGGGCTGCAATTAGCCAGAGAATTGGGATCGAGCATGCCGGAGATTGCGGTGATTGTGCTCACCGGCTTCGATGATGAAGAACAGATATTCCACGTCATGCGTTCCGGAGCGTCGGCTTACTTTCCAAAAGATATCAACCCAACCAGGCTGGTAGAAGCCGTACGTCAAGTTAAGGCCGGACACTACGTTATCGACGATGAAGTATTGGAGAAGCCCGATGTTGCCACGTGGCTGTTGCAGCATTTCGATCAGGCAGCCTCAGTCGACGGCACTCCCAACGAGATGTTCGCCCCCTTGTCGCCGCGCGAAATGGAAATCCTACATCAAATCACAATGGGGCGCAGTAACAAGGAAATTGCCTACCACCTGGGCATTAGCCGGCAGACCGTCAAGAACCACATGACCAGTATCCTACGCAAGCTGGCGGTCAGCGACCGCACGCAGGCAGCCATGTATGCCGTTCGTCGTGGCTGGATTCAGTTGAAGGATGAAGACTAAGCGACCATTTCGGATAGGGTGACGGCAAGGTTGCCAGCCCGGCCGGCTGCCGGCTGGACCGTGGGCGACCAGACAGATCCCCAAGACGGGAATATCCTACCAGTAGGGATGATATCTATGGATAGCCAATCAAGACAGGGCGACAATGCGGCCACGCTAAGGCAGACGTTGGAACGGGTCAAGCAAGATCACGAACAGACCCAAAACGAGCTGCGAGAAGTGGCCATGTTGATCGAGCAGAGCGCAACAGAAGTTGAGAAGTCGGCGCAACGTAATGCCGAGATTGCCAATCAGGTGCATCACGTGGAAGCCAATCTCGACACAGTTCCTCGTGACGACATCCGAGAGGTGTATACAACGGCCCAAGAGGCCCAAACGCGTCTCTTTATGATGCGCGGCCAGGTAGAACAGTTGCAGAGCCGGCGCCAACTGCTGCAACGACATCTAGACATGTTGCAGACGGTGCTGGATGCAGCCGAATTGATGAGCACGGCAGGCGTTGAATTGTCGGGAACTCAACGCGGTACGGGCAACAACAGTCTGATCGCACGCATTGTCGACGCGCAGGAGAACGAACGACAACGGTTGGCGCGCCAGATGCACGACGGACCGGCTCAGTCTTTGACCAATCTCATCCTCCAGGCCGAGATTTGCGAAAGACTGTTCGACCAGGACGCGGATCTGGCGCGGGCCGAATTGCATAATCTCAAAGAGGCCGTCAACAGCACTTTTCGGCGCGTGCGCGAGCTGATTTTTGAGTTGCGTCCCATGATGTTGGACGACCTCGGCCTTAACCCGACCATCAAACGCTATGTCGAGGATTTCGAAAACAGGACCAGGCTCGCATGCGTGCTTAATTTCAGCGGCAAGGAGCAACGCTTGCCGCAGCACATTGAGGTGACTGTCTTTCGGGTTATCCAGGGCCTATTGAACAACGTGCGCCATCACGCCAATGCCACTCACGTATCCATTAACCTCAATCTGGGCCCCAAAGAACTTAACGTTGTGGTCGAGGATGATGGCAGTGGCTTCGATGTGGCCGACGCGATGGTCCAGGCAAGACAACGCAAGACCACAGGTCTCATCACCATGATGGAACAGGCTGAAATGGCCGGCGGGGAGATCGTTTTCGACAGCACACCCGCTCACGGAACGCGGGCCCACTTGCGCCTGCCTGTCTAGCCCACCGATGCCGTAAAAGGCTGCCAACGCCATACAGGCGTCAGGCAGGCCATCCAAGACTTTCTGTGGAAAACACAAACTGCTTTCCTCGGCGCGCCATCGCCCCAACAAAACCAGTCGGTTAGGGGCCGGCAGCCATTTCCCCCAATTCCTGCCCTCACCCAGTCAGGCATAGTCCACTTATCCCATTGACCTTTACCTAGACAGTGATATAATGAGTAATACAATGAGTTATTGTCAAATTATCGGGTGAGTAGGCAGGTTTTCCTGATGAACACCAAAACAAAAGGCCAAGGATTAGTCGAGTTTGCCCTTATTCTACCGTTTCTACTGCTATTGCTGCTGGGTATTGTAGAAGGTGCTCGCTTGGCGTGGGTGTATATCACCGTCCAGGAATCGGCGCGTGAGGCCGCACGCTACGCCGTCTCCGGTCAACCCTTTAACGAGACCGGCGATCCATGGTCATTTGGACCCGCCATCTCGGATGGGTACGCCTCCTTGTGTCTGCAAGGCATCGACGATTTTGGCAGTTGCGACGCCGTGGACCCCACCGACCCAATGTCCATTGACCGCATAGACGCGATCAGCAACCGGGCCATTGCCCAGGCGCGCGGCTTGCCGGTAGCCCGCTATGCCATCTCTTCCGCAGTCTATACCGCTACCGGTTATTACAACGAGCCAGGCACACTGGGTGTACTGGTCAAAGGCCAGACGGGCGACACAGACCCCGGCGGCACCATCGACAATGCCGGCAAAGAAGGCCTCAACGTTTGGGTGTCGGTGTACTACAATGTTGAAATGCTCGACCCGATCTACAATACGTTGATTAAGGCCATTTCCGGCGGCAATTCCTTCCTCCGCATGCGTGGGGTCGTCCAAATGCAGAATGAAGGCGTCGACACCGCCTTGGGCAGCGTTCCCCCAGCCGGCATAGCCACACCGGTGGTGCCAGCGGGGGGCACAGGCGGCGGCGCCAGCGGGCTCCAACCCATCATTTTGAGTCCGGATGGGAACAGCTTTGAGGCCGGCAGTACGATGCGCGTGCGACTGGAACAACATACTGCTGGCAACCGTTATGATATCTATCTGGGTACGCTGCGCATATGCAGCAGCGTATTGGCCAACAACTTCGGCATTGCTGAGCCAACGTGCCAGATACCGCCTGATTATCCTCCTGGCGAAGATTATGAACTCTATTCGACTCTGCAAGGCGTCTCCACCCCCAAAGTGGCCGGCAATGTGTACATCGACGTCACCCGGCTGGGTGAACCGACCTTGTTGGTGGCCGATGGTTATCTGTGGCCTGCCGGAAGCCGCATCGATATTCAAATGCGCAGTCACGACCCGAATACCATCTACGACATCAGATTTCAGGGTAGCCTTATCGGCACGGTAACTACCGATGCTTACGGGGATGCCGACCTGGAATGGACGATTCCGCGCGAAACAGAACCACGCGAGGAGCCCAACCCGGCCTATTCCCTGGAAAGCCTGGTGAATGGGACCTCCTCACCAGTGATCGCCGACACCGGCATCTACGTGACACGGGCGCAAATTGTGGTTCAGGGCGGTAATACGTGGCCGGCCGGCGCAACCTTGATGGCCAACCTGCGCCGTCATGCACCCAATCGTAACTACGAAGTGCGCTGTAACGGCCTATCTGTCGGCTCCTTTACCACCGACAGCTCCGGCAGAAGCGTGGCTACCATCTTCTGCAGTATCCCCGACACGGCGGGCGATAGCCCACCATACTACGTGATCACGTCATACGACAATGGCGTCCTGATCGGCGAAGTAAATGTCACCGTCAGCACGCCCAGCGACCCGTACCTGGTCATACCCGGCGGTTATGATTGGCCGGCCGGTTCCCCGATTGACATCCAGCTTTTCAGGCACGAACACAACAGGCCGTACGAGGTGTGGTTCGGTGACTGGCGGGTGATTTCTCCTTCGATCACCACCGACGACGCCGGGTTCGCGCAGATGGCCTATATCATTCCGGTCAGCGCCACCGAGGCCACGTCGTACACCGTCCGTTCCTTCGACCCGATGACCGAAGAGGTGGTCGCCAGCCGCATCGTCAGCGTGCGCGGCATCCCTGTGATTAGTATCAGCGAAGGCGCCGTGGTGCAGCCGGGCACAACCATCCACATCATGCTGACACGACACGCACGCGACGCGGTGTATTCAATTATGCTGGATGGAACGCCCATCGGTGCCGTTCAGACCGACAGTGCCGGTGAGGGGACGTTGACGTTCGACCTCAGCAGCTTCCCCTCCAGCGGCGGGCCATTCATCCTGGAATCGCGTCTGTTCAATACGCGCGCGGCATACACGGAGCTGAGCATTGTCGCCGCCGACCTTGAGGTGGTCAGCATCGAGGTACCCGAAGATCCGATCTACAATCAACCGATGCCAATCACGGTGACGATCCGCAACACGTCAACTGTGACCCTGTCGGGCGTATGGTTCGACACAGACATCTACGTAGACCCGGGACATGTGCCGGACCCGTACTATCCCTACCCCCCGGGAGACTTCAAGTTGTGGATCGATTACCTGGCGCCCGGCAGTACGGCCTCGTTTGTCCAGGACGTAGTGCTCTATGGAGCGCAGGATCACACCATATACGCCCGAACCAACACGTCCAAATACATCCTTGAGAGCGACGCTGCTAACCCGGTCAACAACATGACCGAGATGGTGGTAGTTCCCAATACCTGCGGGAGCCGCATCGAAGAGGCAATCACTACCGATGCCGGCGCAGATAGCAGCTTTGAGGCCGGCTGGAGTGAAGTCGCCTTCGGGAATGCCGACGACACGCCGTCAACGGCCAGTGCCTCGATATCCAACGACGTTATCAGTCTCACCAGTCAAGGCAGCAGCACCGTCCAGAATAACGACAACAGTGGCGGCTATTATTTCTTCTACCAGCAAGCCGCCGGCGATTTCGATGTTTCCGTGCGGGCTGTTTCCCAGTCCACCTTTAGTGGCATCGACAGCTGGGCCAAGTTCGGCTTGGAGGTGCGCGACAGCGCCGCCTCCAATGCACGTAAGGTCTACCTGATGCAGACCCTTGGCAATCGTATGCAGTATGCCTACCGCACCAGCGACGGCGGCTATGTCAATCGCGGCGAATTGTCGGGCAGCCCGGCCGACGTACCCGTTTGGTTACGTATCGTGCGTGTCGGCGACGCCTTCAGCCTGTATTACGCTGACACCAGCAACACCCCCCCCCAAGACAGCGATTGGGTTTTCTGGGATACCTATAACGTACAAATGTCCGATCCGGTACTGATCGGGTTGGCCAACGCATCGTACAGCAGCTACACCGCCAATACCGTCACCTTTGACAATTTGCATATGTGTATCGACCCGGCCAACGCCAGCGGCTGCGGCGCCGTGCGCGAAGAAGCCGGACAGTTGGTCATCGACGCCACCAATTTCACGGACAACATTACGCGCGGCGGTCAGTCGTGGCAGGAAGCCAACGTTGAGGGACGCCGCGTGATGCAGGCCTTACCCAATAGCGGCACCACCAATAATACCAGCTATACCAGTACCAGCCCTGAACTGCAGTATGAGGTTGAAATTCAGACACCGGGCACCTACTACGTTTGGGTATATGGCGCCGGCAATGGGGCCAGCGACGACTCATTGCACGTCGGCATCAATGATGCGGCCAATGATCTGTCGGACCGCATCAGTCTCAACAACACTAACAACATCGACTGGACCAACAGTACGATGGACGGCGTCCGTGCCACGATCAACAACGTAGAAGCCGGCACCAATATCATCAACGTGTGGATGCGGGAAGACGGCGCCTGGTTCAACAAGATTTTGTTGACGACCAACCCGGACTACGTGCCTGCCGGCGATATCGACCAATCGCCCTGTCTGGCATCGGCCGGTAGCGAGCCTTTCCCCCCCGGCATGACGGTATGTACGCCACCCGACGCCCCGCTGCTTACCAATGGGGATTTCGAAGATAACCCCGGCACGCAGACTGCCTGGCAGGGGCCGCTCAACAATGTGGGTACCAACATCTCTTCGGCCAATCCGTATGAAGGCAACCTGGGCCTGCGCATGACCAGCTATCAGCCAGGCGTTGGTTTTAAACAGCCTTATGCCTGGCAGCAGTTTACGATGGCCGATTGGATTACCGGCACCACGACCATGAAACTGCGCCTGCGCAAGAGCGTCAACGACCAGGGGACCAGTGAAATCACCGACACGCTGCACGCAGTGCTGCGCACAACCGGTATCACGCCCAGTGTGGTCTCAACGCCGATTGTGGTCGCCCACGGCAACCAGGGCTTTGGTTTCCCGGATAACTACATGTACCTGGAAACCGATCTGATAGCCGCCATGCAATCGGCCGGCCAGAATCCGGTCAACTACGCCAGCCAGAATTTGCAGTTGTATTTCTACGACACCTCAAATTCGACCAGTTGCACGCACTTTGGGTCGGACTGCTTCTGGACCGACTTTTACCTGGATAACATCGAGCTGGAAATCTGCACCACCCAGCCGTTGCCGGATCCCGATCCCACCAAAGCCACCATCACTGGTGACGTGCGTGTGTGGATCAGCGGCATTCCGACAGCCAAACAAGGGGTGAGGGTGTGGGCCTACCGGCAGAATGGCGCTATGCTCACCACCTATACCATCCACGACTCGACCTATGGCTTTTACCTGCTCGATCCGGGTGAATACGTACTGTACGCCGAATGGTGGGAAGGGCCGGACCTGTATAACGCACTGACGACGTTAACGGTCAGTATTGGTGTCAACTATACCAGGAATTTGGATCTATATTGACGATGAAACCCACTGATTCAACTGTTCGACCTGTCGACAGATCAATACCAGCCGCCGGCATCCGGTGCTCGAGGACGGTGCGGCCTCTACTTTTCGCGCTGGCCCTGGCGCTGCTGGCGGTACTGCCGCTGGCCGCGCAGTTGAACGATTCACCGATCGACCTTTCAAAAAGGGCTAAAATACAGATCAAGTCGGCTAATCCGGACGTGGCTGCCAGTCAAGACGGCCAATACGTCGTTGCGGCCTGGAGCAGGGGTTATAACGGCCAGGCGACCACCAAGTCCTTCGGACGGGTGGTGATCAAGTCGGCCACATCCGCCGGGTGGGAAAACCAGGTGGACGTCTATTCGCCGGCCGACGAGGAAAGCCCGTGGGGATACCAACCCCAACTGGCCTTCGACCCCAGCGACAGCGGGGCGGTCTACGTCACCTGGGTAGAATGCAGCAATCAGACCTCCGGCTGTGACCGCGTGATGGTTGCCAGCTGCACGCTGACCGACACCGACGCGTGCGGTGAACCACAAGTGATATTTGATGACGATGAAACCAGCAGCGAATTGCGCTCGCCAGACATCGCGGCTGATGCCAACGGCCAATTACACCTGATCTGGAAAAAGCAGGGCCCACAGACCAGTAGTGAACGAGGTATCTGGTACCAACGCCTGGGCGCCACCTCGGCGGCAAAAGTCACTGCAACCGACGTTGACTCGCTAAATCCATCGCTTGCCTGGAGCAGCGGTGACGGGGGGCGGCTGCATCTTACCTGGTACCAGAAGAGCGATACGGCCACCAATCGCCGCATCAAATACAGTGCCGACACCAACCTGACTGATGACACCTGGGGTAGCCTCAACGTCGATGATTGGGACCTGGCTTACTCAGTGTCCAGCACTTCGATGCCAGATCTGAAACCAACGATTGCCGCCAGCAGCACGCTGGTAACCGTTGGGTGGGACGTGGCCAAGGATAGCTCGGGCAATTTTGTACTGGCCTATGACTGGAGCAGCGATAACGGCTCCAGTTGGGAAGACTCGAACGGGGGTTCGGCTACGGACTGCGGGTTCAACGGCGACGGTTGCGGCATACCCCAAACGGCCAACTTTGGCGCTAATCCAACCTACAATTCACCCTGGACGAGCATCGCCGATGAAGACGCGCTGCGCCCAAGTATCGCTATCAACGGGGCCGCTCCGGCAGTCGCCTGGCATTTCAAGGGCATTCCGCCCGGAGGCGAGAATCCAGTCTACCTGATTGGCTATCGCGACAGCAACGGCGGGACGCTGACCTGGAATGGCGGGCTGACGGTGACCGATTACATCGACTACGACCCCAACGATGGGCACAGTAACGATGATTCGGCCAACCCCAAACTGGCCCTGTGGCCGGGGGGAGAGACACACCTGGTGCACATGGGCATGTGGGGCGGTGTCCCCAGCGACCCGAACAGTGACTGGGACGTGTATTATCGAGGCGTGGTTTCCGTCGATCTGAGCACCGATGACGTGGGCGGCACTTACCTGCCGATGATAGTGAAGTAGTAACGATGAAACTGAGACGCGGCGAACTCATTTTGCTGGCAATTATCTGGATACTGGTAGCCGTTTTGTTCGGCCTGGCGGTCATTGTGCTGCGCGACATCGGTCCACGCCAACCAACGCAGAGCAACCAGCCGGCCGGTCCGACGGTCACGCCGACGCTGGTGCCCGAGTTCACACCGGCAGCCAGCGAAGTAACGGCCAGATATTTGTTCGCGTTGGCCCAGGCGGAAGCCAACCGCTGGCGTCAGGACGCCGAGCTGGTATCGGTTAGGGGCACTTGGGAGCAGACCGCACTTAACCTGGTCGGACGGCCCATCACATGGAACTATCGCTTCTATTCCGCCGAAACAAAACAACTGTATTTCGTCACCGTCACGCCGGACGGTACGGTCAGTGGCATCCAACACATCCGAAAGGTTGAGCCGGCGCCACCCACCATCCCTATCGACGGCTGGCAGATCGACAGTCAGACGGCATTGGCCGACTGGCTAAACATCGGCGGCGGGCAGTTTCTGGGAGAGCGACCAGGAATCGAGGTGACCGCTCAATTGAGCCTCCGGTCCCAGGGTGATGTACCGACATGGACAGTCGTCGGCTACGATCGAGAAAACGAAGCCTATTTCGTGGCCCGGGTCGACGCCACCAACGGCAATACGACGCTAGGCGAGCAAGCTGCGACACAATGAATGTTGATATTTGGGTCAGCAATTTTGTAAGGTCCTTTCGCAGGCCGGCCGGCCTGTTCCGAAAGGAGGGCAACAGGCAATGAATCGGATTAAGTTAGCGAATTTCTTGAAGACAGAAAAAGGCCAGAGTCTCGTAGAGACAGCCATCGTGGCCCCCATCTTGCTGCTGATGTTTCTGGGCGTCATTGAAGTGGGTTGGGCTTTGCGGAACTACGTGGCGTTACAGAACGCCAACCGCGAGGCAGCCCGTTTCGCCGCCCGCGGGAGGTACCTTGACTTCAGCCAGGTGACCGTTGATTCGGTTGGCTACCCCTACGTGGTACAACACGAATTGGACAGCCTGGCAGGTCAGGTTCCGTTGGATCTCAACACCGGCACAGCCAACGGGACGGTAATTGTATCGCACCTGCTGGTGGACACAGGTGCCGTTACCGTCGATCACAAGGGCGACTGCGAATTCAGCACGGAGGATGACTTGATCCTGACGCCTGTCACCCCTGGTTACGGCTATTTCCAGGCCACCTTCGGCGAGGCACGCCCATCGCAGGTAGACTTTGGCGCGCTGGGGGAGCAGTTGCGGGCCCAGAATGAACAATTCAACTGCGACTTGCAGCAGCGTGACCCGGGCGCACTTCCGTCTGTCAATAGTGCCATCGTAGTCGAAACCTATTACGCCCACCCCTTGCTGGTCGGCACGCCGATCTTGACTGTCTTCTTGCCTGATAACGGCGGAAAATTGTGGCTGTATACAAAAACGGTCATGCGCATCACGTCCGATTCGCGCGGCCAGGTGCCCTCGGCCGGCCAGGGGTGTGAGGCTTACCCCATCGCCGTGCATACCAGTACATTGGCCGGAATGCAGCCGGGCGACAGCACCGGAGATATCTTCAACGGCGGCGGGCCGGGTAACTTCGGCTGGCTGGCCTGGAATGACTGGCCGGGACATATCAGCCAGTCCTACCTGGTGGAAGAATTCCAGAATCCGCGCTTGTCGCACAATACCTTTGTCGATGCCAGCGACCCGACCGACACCACGCTTAACGCCGGCGACTGGGTATGGGGGTTGACGGGTGTTGTCAACAGCAACGACGTTCGCGACGAGCTGCAGAAGCTGGTCGACAGCGGCGCCACCATCCGTATCCCGGTTTGGGACACGGCCCAGGGTGTGGGCGGCAACCTTTCCTATCACATCGACCGTTTCGTGCTGGTCAGATTGACCGACTTCGGTCTCCCCGACAAGCGCATCCGGGCCACGTTCGTCGGCGAGGACCCGAATGCGTGTCTGGACGTTGCGCCGGCCGGGCCGCCGACCAACACCCCGACAGTAACGGCTACGCTGGATCCGTCTGCACCCACACCCACCACAACCGACACACCGACCGCGACGTCAACGCCAACAGCAACCGCGACGGCGACGCAGGTTGCGCCCTCGGAGTGTGATAACCCGTTGCCGCCGGCCGGCTCGCCTTGGGACAGTGCCGATGTTGGCAGCATCACCAGTGCCGGCTATACCGGCGCCGGCGGCGGCGACGTATATATTTGCGGCACCGGCGGAGTCATCTGGGGCAGCACCGACACCTTCCGCTATGCCTATCAAGTCGTGAGCAGTCCCAACGTGGAGATCATCGCCCGGCTGCGCGAATGGGGCGCTAGCCCGGCGGCCGGCGATTATGCCCAGACCGGCGTGATGATCCGTAATTCCACCTCTCCCGGAGCAGCGCACGGGTTTTTGGTGACCAACGAATCTTACGGCACCTTTATGGATTGGCGTCCCTCAGATGGAAGCAATACACAGGAAACCAGCGATGGCGGCTACAACGTGCCGTTGTGGTTCAAGGTGGTCAAGATTGGCAACACCATCAGCACCTTCCGTTCCGCCGACGGCAGCAATTGGACCCCGGTGGGCGGCGGGCAGACTGTCACCCTGGGCTCGACCTATCTGGTGGGCTTTGCCGTCTCGTCCGACCACGCCAATCACTATGCCCACGCCATCTACGATTCGATCTCAATCAACACGTCGATAACGGCGCCGACGCCTACTGCCACCGCTACCGAGCCGGCCGGCCCGGTGAACATCGCCTCTGACGATTTCGAAAGCGGCGGTTGGAATGGCGGCAGCGGCTGGACCGGCGGCTACAGTCATTCAGGCACTGCCGACGTTACCACCAGTGGCGGCGCACACGACGGTTCTTTCCACCTGAGATTGCGCAGCGACGATGCCCTCGTCACTCGCCAGGTCAATATGTCCGGCGTGACAAACGCTCGCCTCCAATTCTATTGGAAAGCCGCCAGCTTCGAACGAGGCGAACACGCCTATGTAGGTGTGTACGATGGAAGTTGGCACACCGTATTGACAATCGACAATGGGGAGGATGACGGCAACTATCACTACGCTGACATCGATATCTCCAGCTATACAATGGGCAGCAACTTCCAGATAGCGTTCCAGTCGGATATGAGTGGAAATGGTGATTACTTCTACATTGATGACCTGGTTGTCGTTGGAAATCGATGATTTGATCATGGATTTGGCTCCCGCAGGGACAGATTTTTACTCCGTGTGTCCATTCATATGGGCCGGACCGGACCTTGTGGGCAAGAGGTGACCTTATGGGTATATTTCAATCTGCCACACGGCTGGCAAGACAAGCAAAGAAAAGTGAAACGCAATCCGGTCAGAGCATCATCATTTTGGCATTTGCCATCATGGGATTGATTGCGCTGTTGGGGTTGGCATTGGATTTGGGCCTGCTGTATGTACAGCGGATTCGTTTGAAACGAGCGGTCGATGCGGCCACTTTGGCCGGCGTCGTTGAGTTGCCGGATGAAGAACAAGCCATGTCCCGCGCCATCGAATATCTGAGACTGAATGGCTACGACGTAGGAACAGATGTTGACATTCAAGTAATGGGCTGTGCACGCGACAGCGCCACTGCCGACTTGAGTACGTTGGGAATCCATTCCAGTCCTCACGACTACATCGCCGCCCCAAACGCCAAAGCTAGCTTCCTGCTGGACACTTATACCTTCGAGACGCTGCCTCGACAAAGCGGAGATTGTCAGTATCATTCCAGCGATTCCTCCACCGGAACGGCCAACAAATTTGCCATCACCGGCACCGTGACCGTGTCGATGAGCTTTATGCGTTTCTTCGGTTTTGACCAGGTACCTACTCAGGACTCGGCCATCGCGCAGAACATCACCAACCTGGATGTGGTCGTCGTCTTCGACAATTCAGGCTCGATGGAAGGCGATACCATTTGCTACAAATGTTGGGATGAGTTCACCAATAACACGCAGGATTACCCTTACCCGAGCAACGGCAATTTCTACCCGGTGCCGTACAACACCGTGATGGGTGAAGATCTGTGTCAAAGCATCCCCGAGCCTTATGTGGATGGTAGCGGTCGGCGATATATCATTATGGAGGCCGAACTCTATTCGCGTAACGACTCCAGCTACTATCGGGAAACGCGACAGACAGGCATTGGCTATTGGGCATTACAGCGAGGCACCACCGGCAGCCTGCGCAGCTCCAGTGTCGAGGGAAACCGCTCGGCGCATATGGCCCATCATCCCTATTGGACCTACGGCCAGAGCAGCCCGCCGGCTCCCTTGATGGGGCGTTTTTACACGCTGCAGGACGCCCAAAACAACGCCTCACCGCGGTTGGAGTACGATTTCGTCCCCGATTGGACCGGCGAAGCCGCCATCTGGATCCGGGCTCAGGGCGGCGGCAGCCAGTCTTTTTGGGTTAATACGGTCGGCGGCAGCTACTACCGCGACGCGGACAAAATATATTGGGCCGTTGACGGTGCCACACCGGCCGAAAAGAGCGGCGTATCAAGCTGCAACACCACGTACGACTACGCCGGATCGAGCACGTGTGACGATTACTGGCAATGGATTCGACTGGGCACGATTGACGTGACCGCCGGCAGCGACCACACGTTGAAGCTGTGGGCCGGCAGTCCCGGCTACGAAGTGGACAAGGTCGTCGTGACCAACGACACCCGGACCAACTACTACTACATCGACACGCTGACCTACGATTCGAACCGTGGCCGGCCGGCGACGGTAGGATCAGCCCAAGGGGGCGCTTGTGATCCGTGCAACCCCATCTTCGGTCTGTCTGTCAATCCGGATGAATGCACGACACCATACTACCTGGTAACCGAACCGACCAATCGACTGGCGGATGACCTGTTTAGCGACTATGAACCGTTACGCACCTCTCAAGAGGCGGTCAAGCGATTCGTGATGCGGCTGGATCCTCAGTACGACCAGGTGGGTTTTGTCGGCTTTGACAGCGACGTCAGCCCGCAACACGAGCTGTCCTGTTTGCGCTATTCGGAAGAAGTATTGGGCAGCCGCCAAAAATGTTATGACCCGCTGGTGCAGAATCCGCCCATCAGCTACACCACCGTGCTGGAGACAATTGAGTCCCAAGACGCCGACGGGGGGACCGACATTGCCGAGGGTGTGCGGAATGGGTTGGAGGTGATCGGCGTCAACATAGACAATCGCAGCGGGGTTGACAATGAGTGTGACGGCAGCAACAACTCTGCTTGTGGCCGTGGTGGAGCCGCCAAACGGGTTATGATCTTGCTGACCGATGGCTCGCCCAACGCCAACCCGGGCGGCGCCTGTGACGACGACCCGTCGCTATGGCCCTACAACAGCGATCCGGACTTCGACTGCGTCATCTATTACGCCAAGAAAGCACGCCAGACCGGCACTGTGATCTATCCGATTGGGTTGGGCAATGGTGTTGAGCCTGAGTTGCTGCAGGCCGTGGCGGAAGAAACTCAGGGGACGTATTATTTTGCCCCCTCACCCAAAGACCTGGATAGCATCTTCGACCAGATTCTGGCTAATATTTATGTGCGCCTTATCAAATAACGCCCGCAGATCATTTCGCAGATCGGCCGGACCACAGTTCGTACCCACACCACCTCACCCGATTCAGGTACTGGCAGGAGGCGGTGACCCGTCGCGGTATCCCCGGACGGCAGTGGTTTCCTCATCCACGTTCCTATTCCAGCCTTGAAAACAGGACGGTGGAAGAGCGTCTCGGCACCGCTCAGTAGGCCAAATGTACCACCGGTGAACGGCGAAATCACCTTGACATTTTGTCATAAGATGGTATGATTAGTCATAATGATAAAGAACAATATGTTTCTTTTACCGTAAGGGAGGTATAGCATGCGACGCGGCAGACTCCTGCTTTTGATGGGCCTGGTGCTCGCCTTAGGTGCCGCCGTTATCGTGGCCGTAGTCTTGAGGCAGCAACCGGCGGAGGCCCCTCCGCCGGAGGCCAAATTCGCTCAAGAAGCTGAGCCAACCGGTGTGCCCACACAGAAGGTGTGGGTTGCCCTGCAACCCATCCCGCGTGGTGGCGACTTCGTGGAGGGAACATTGGGGCTGCGCGACTGGCCCACCAGTAACGTGCCTCCAGATGTGATTGGTGACGTGGCAGAGACGATTGGTCGTGTGGCAGCCATCGACATCGTCCAGGGTATGCCTATCTTGCGCAGCATGTTGGCGGAGAAAGGCGCTGCCGGACAAGCCGCTTTGCTGATACCCGACGGTAAAGTGGCAGTCGCCTACCCGATTGACGAGCAGTCCAGCGTCGCCTATGCCATTCAACCAGGAGATTACGTCGACGTACTGATTGTGGCCTCCTTTGTTGATATGGACGAGGATTTTCGCACCAAGCTGCCCAACTTCATCCAGTTCTTTACCTCCTATACTGATCCGGACACGGGGCAGACATCTTTCACCCTGTTGCCCAAGACGGACGAGGGCAAGTTTGAGCGACCGCCCGGGCTGCCACCCGAAATCGGCGGTGCTATCGTCTACCCACGAGAGGCGCAACGACCCTGGCGGGTGGCGCAGTTGACGGTACCGGCGGCCAAAGTGCTGCGTGTGGGTCCCTGGATCGAACAGCCGCAGGCACAGGTGCCAGAAGGCGAACAGCCACCGCCGGAACCGCTGCCGACCATCATCACCCTGGCGGTCGACCCACAAGACGCCTTGGTACTGCTGTGGGCACGCAAATCCGAGCTTTATACAGAGATGGCTCTGCGGTCACCGGGTACGGAAAATGCGCGTTACCAGTCGGAAGCGGTCAATCTTCAATACATTCTGACCCGATTCAACATCCCGGTACCGCCGCCGAAGCTCGACTATGGATTGGAAAAGGAATTTTCGCTTTCAGAGCCGGCGCCAGTGGCGACACCGGAATCACTGCCTGAGCAATAGTTGGCAAGGCGGTAAGCCACACCGGCAAGATGGTCGCGATTGTTGCTGATCGCGCTTGAGCCGGTGGATTCTCTCCCGACCAGGTCTTGATAACGATGACACAATCGTCAGCAACTGAAGGGAAACAACAAAAGATTCGGATTCTCATCGTTGACGATGTGCCCGAAACCCGAGAAAACCTGCGCAAACTCCTGTTCTTCGAGTCGGATATGGAGGTAATCGGGGCGGCTACCAGTGGCGAAGAAGGCATCGCGATGTCCGGTGAATTAAGACCGGATATCGTGTTAATGGACATCAATATGCCCGGAATCGACGGCGTGACTGCAACTCAGGCCGTCACCCAGCAGGTGCCCGCCTGCCAGGTCATTATGATGTCCGTGCAGGGCGAGACAGACTATCTGCGGCGCTCAATGCAAGCCGGCGCCCGGGAGTTTCTGATCAAACCTTTTACCAGTGAGGACTTGATCAACAGCATCCGTCGGGTGCACGAGTTAGGGGCTTCCCGTCGGCAGGCAGCATCAGTCAGCACCTCTTCCACAGCGGCGGGTGTGTCAAGCCAACCCAAAGCTCCCGTGCAGCAGGGAAAGGTATTCGCCGTGTTCAGCCCCAAGGGTGGCGTAGGGTGCAGTACGTTGGCCATCAACGTGGCCATAGCGCTGCGCCAGGTGAAAGAGAGCCTAAGAGTAGCTCTGGTAGATAGCTGCCTGCAATTTGGGGACGTGGCCGTACTGCTCAACGTGCAATCGCCACACAGCCTGGTTGACCTGGTGCCCCACGTGGACGAACTGGATATCGAGCTGCTCGAAAATGTGATGACCTCGCACCATTCCGGCGTCCGAGCTTTGCTGGCACCGCCGAGACCCGAACTGGCAGATCAGGTAACCTCCGGGTTAGTGGATAAAGTCTTAACTCTGCTGCAGAATCACTACGATATGATCATCGTGGACACGCCTAGTACCGTGTCCGACATCACTCTGACGGTAATGGACGCAGCCGATCGGATTTTGCTGGTGGTATCACCAGATATTCCGGCCATCAAAGATGCCAAGCTTTTCTTTGAGGTTACCGACGCACTTGAGTACCCGGCCAGCAAGACAATTATGGTGTTGAATAAAGCCGATCCACACAATAATATACGTGTGGAGGATATCCAACATAGCATCAAACATCCTGTCGCAGCGCAGATACCCCTGGAGGAACGCACGGCGACATTAGCAGCCAACCAGGGAATACCGTACATGATGAATATTCGCGGCACCAAGCTGAACCAGGCAACTGCTGCGTTGGCAAGATATGCACTTGCTGCCGTTGCCGAAGAAGAAGAGGAAGAACAGCCCGTGGGCAAAACCTTGTCCAACCGAGTGTTGCGATAATATGGAGAATCTGTGTTTCAGAAGGAGACTAGATTGTGTCGCTCCTAAAACGAATTGAAAAGGGGCAACAGGCCGCCGAGTCGTCCACAAGATTGAAAGATTTGCGTGCTCGCCGGGCGCCAACCGTAACCGGGAAAGACGCTTTTGTAGCCTTGAAAGAGCGGATTCAGGATAAGCTCATCGCCGAACTGGATCCCCAAATGGATATTACCCAGACGGATGAGGTGCGCGGCACCATTGAACAGATGTACGAACAGATACTGGCCCAAGAAGGGCATATCCTCAGCCGTCAGGAAAGGCAACGGTTGTTCGAACAAATTGTTGCCGAGATCCTGGGTTTTGGGCCGTTGGAACCATTGCTGCGTGATGAAAGCGTTACCGAAATCATGGTCAATGGTCCTAATAGAATATTCATCGAGCGTAGTGGCAAGATTGAGCAAGTGAGTGCCAACTTCGAGAGTGATGAACACTTGATGCGCATTATCGATCGTATCGTGTCGCCATTGGGGCGGCGCATCGACGAAAGCTCGCCGATGGTCGATGCGCGTCTGCCGGATGGTTCGCGTGTGAACGCCATCATACCGCCGCTGGCATTGAATGGCCCGACGCTCACCATCCGAAAATTTTCCAAGATTCCTCTGTCGGTTGAAACCTTGATCGGCTATGGGTCCATCACCCCCGAGGCGGTAGATTTCTTGAAAGCCTGTGTCTTGGCCCGCCTCAACATCGTCGTGTCGGGAGGCACAGGTTCCGGTAAAACAACGCTGCTCAACGTTCTTTCGGGCTTCATTCCCAACGATGAACGCATCATCACGGTCGAGAATGCCGCCGAACTCCAGTTACGACAGGATCACGTGGTGACGCTTGAGTCGCGCCCTCCCAATATTGAAGGTAAAGGGCAGGTGACAATTCGCGATCTGGTAACCAACTGTTTGCGAATGCGCCCCGACCGCATTGTGGTTGGTGAGTGCCGCGGCGGTGAAGCATTAGACATGTTGCAGGCAATGAACACCGGTCACGATGGCAGTCTGACCACCCTTCACGCCAATACGCCCCGCGACACGCTGTCCCGTCTGGAAACGATGTGCCTGATGGCTGGCATGGAACTACCGCTTCGAGCGATCCGCGACCAGATTGCGGCCGCTATCGATGTGATTGTGCAGCAGGAACGTATGCGGGACGGCTCGCGTAAAATCATCAATATCACCGAAGTCCAGGGTATGGAAGGGGATATCATTGTCCTATCGGACATCTTCAGTTTCGAACAACAGGGCTACGAGAATGGCAAGGTTATCGGTCGGCTAAAACCCACCGGTATCCGGCCCAAATTTATTGGCAGGATTGAAGATGCCAACATCCACCTGCCGCCCAGCATTTTCGGCGTAGGATTGAGGGGTTTTTAAGTATGTCTTTGTCAGCCGCTATTGGCGGCCCGTCGTGCAGTCAACCATCTATTTCAAGGGCAGGTCAAGGAGTATGAGGCAGTGGTAACGGTTGCAGCAGGCGCTGCAGCTTTCATCGTTGTCGCCGGTTTGTTCTTTGTCCTATCACGTGTGGTAGGCAGATCTGAGGGCGCCATTGAGGATCGCCTGG
>CAZHBM010000017.1:0-21239 GCA_964529945.1 uncultured Anaerolineales bacterium
CCGGCGTGGCCGGCCTGGACGATTTCGTCGTTTTCGGATTGGGAAAGCTGGGCGGGCAGGAGTTGAACTACAGCTCCGACGTTGACCTTCTCTTTTTGTGCCACGGCGACGCGGCCGGTTATCGCCGCCTGGGAGAATGCCTGGTCGACAACCTGTCGCGCGTCACCGGTGAAGGTTTTATGTACCGGGTGGATATGCGCCTGCGACCGTGGGGCCGGGACGGCATGTTGGTCAGCTCGGGCCGCGGCTATTTGAGTTACCTGGCCCAGTACGCGCAACTGTGGGAAAAACAGGCCCTGCTGAAAGCCCGGCCGGTGGCCGGCAACCTGGTTTTGGGCGACTCGTTGATTCAGGAAGCCCAGGCGGTGCTATTTGTGCTGACCGAAAAGGCGGCCCGGACGGATATTCTGGCCATGAAACGCCGAACCGAGTCGCATCTGCGCCGCCAGGGACGCGAGTGGGGCGAGGTGAAACTGGGAGTGGGCTCGATTCGCGACATCGAATTTGTCACCCAGTATCTGCAGTTGGCCTACGGATCAGATCATCCCCAGATTATCAAGCGCAACACGTTGGAAGCCTTGGCTCAATTGTCGGCCAGTGGGCTGCTATCGGCGCGTGATCAGCGCGTGCTGGCCGACGGCTACGTCTTCCTGCGCACGATCGAGCACCATCTGCAACTTATGGAGTACCAGCAGACGTCATCGTTGCCCCAGGCCAGGGAGGCCATTTCCCATCTGGCCAAGCGGCTTGGTTTTTCGGGGCCGGATGCCGGTCAACGATTCGTGGCCCGATACGAACAGCATTGTGCCGCCGTCCGGCAAATCTACCAACTATTCCTGGAGCGTGGTGAAATGAACCCAGCCACCGATGCGTCTACCCCCGACTCCTTTGTCGATATTCACGGTCACCTGGAGCGGATGAATCCCTCCTACGAGACAGTCTTCTCCGCGGACGAAATCAAGCGCCACGCCGTCCTCATCGACCAGTTGGACGATGACCACCTGGTCGAGGTGGAGGTCGAGTCACTGGACGATGTCTGGCGGCTGACGATTGTTGCCTACGACTATCCCGGTGAACTGTCGTTGATTTGCGGCCTGTTGCGTGTATACGATTTCAGCATCCTGAACGGTCACGTATTCACCTACGAGGTGCTTTCCGAGGAAGGTGCTGCGAGTCGTGGCAAAGCGGACAAACCCAAACTCGGACCGGGCCGTACGTCCGCCGGCCGGGGGTACACGCGTCCCAAGATTGTCGACGTATTTTCTGTGAAACGGGTCCACGGAGAGGCCTCCCTCGATCTGTGGGCGGCCTATCGAGAGGACCTGGCTCACCTGCTGGACTTGATGCACCAGGGGCAGCGACGCCAGGCCCGGGGAGAGCTGGCCAAGCGCGTCGCCTCCATCGTCCGGGAAATGTCGCCGCCGTCGGCGACGCTCTACCCGGTGGACATCGACATCGACAACAGCCTTTCCGACCGTTACACCGTGCTCAATATCGCTGCGCCCGACACGGTTGGTTTTCTGTACGAATTTACCAATGCCCTGGCCATCAGCCGCATCTACATCGCCCAGATGACGGTCGACTCTGTCGGCAACCGGGTGGAAGATACCCTGTTTGTGACCGACGAGCACGGGCAAAAAATTCTTTCGCCCGAGGGACAGCGCGAGTTGCGGGCGGCCACTGTGTTGATCAAACATTTCACCCACCTGTTGCCGCAGTCACCCAATCCCGAGTCGGCCTTGCTCCATTTTCGCGAATTCCTGGGACAACTTTTCCAGCGCACCGACTGGCCCGACGAATTGGCATCGTTGGAGCGCCACCAGGTGTTGGAGGCGTTGGCCCGGGTGCTGGGTGTCAGTGATTTCCTGTGGGACGATTTTTTGCGTATGCAGTACGAGAATCTCTTTCCCGTGGTGCGTGACGTGGATGAGCTGGTGTCTCCCAAGTCCAGGGATTATCTGCAGGCCAGCCTGGAAAAAACCCTGGCGGCAGCCGGCAGTGATGAGGACCGTAAGCATGAGCTGAATGCCTTTAAGGATCGCGAGATGTTTCGCATCGACATGCGCCACATCCTGGGGTACGTCGGCGAGTTTGGGCAATTTTCGGCCGAACTGTCCGACCTGACGGAAGTGGTGGTGGAAGCGGCCTACTTGCTGTGCCGCGAAAAACTGGAGATGCGCTACGGCATGCCCCGCACGGAAGACGACCAGGATTGTCCCATGGTGATCTGCGCCCAGGGCAAATTCGGCGGCCGCGAGTTGGGGTTCGCGTCGGACATCGAATTGATGTTCATCTTTTCCGGCAGCGGCCATACCGACGGGACTCAGTCGATTTCAGTGACCGAGTTCTACGAGCGGTTGGTCCAGGAATTTCTGGGCACCATCCGCGCCCGGCAGGAAGGTATATTCGAGATCGATCTGCAATTGCGACCTTACGGCCGGTCGGGCAGCATGGCCGTCTCGTTGGAGGCCTTCCGGCGTTACTTCGCCCCCGAGGGTGAGGCCTGGCCTTACGAACGCCAGGCGTTGATCAAATTGCGGCCCGTCACCGGCAGTATGCGCCTGGGGCGGCAGGTACTGGCACTGCGCGACGCCTACGTTTATGACGGCCAGCCCTTCGACGTGGCGTCGATGCGCGCCATGCGCGAACGCCAGATCAGGCACCTGGTGCGCGGCGGCACCTTCAACGCCAAGTACAGCCCCGGCGGCCTGGTGGATGCCGAGTACATCGTGCAGGCGCTGCAGATCGATTACGGTGTGCACCACCCCGAGGTGCGCCTGGCGAATACCGGCCAGGCCGCCGCCGCTTTGGCCGCCGTCGGGGCTTTGACCGAAGAGGATTACGTCGCTTTTCGCGATGCGCTGGTCTTTCTGCGCCGCCTGATCAACGGGCTGCGTATGGTCCGGGGCAACGCCAAAGACCTGACCGTGCCGCCGGCCGACAGTGAAGAATGCGCCTTCCTGGCCAGGCGCCTGGGCTACGGCAACAACCTGGAAGAACTGCAGCACGATCTAACCCGGCATACGTCCTACGTGCAGGCGCTCAGTCGCCGTTGTCTACCATAGGCTGTGTAGAAATTGGGTGCCTCCCAAGTCTTTTTGCTGGAGAAATTGGACCCAGCCAGGGCTTGGCTGTCACGTAGTTTCGTGAGAGGCCTCACCCCTAAGTTTTTGAGTAGCGCACTCACGCGGCCATCTACCAAGAAAATGAGACACCCCTGTAGAAATCCTAAGAATTGACGTATTCTCCATTTTCTGATATATTGTTTCGCACTCACTTCTGCCCGGAGACCAGGTAATCTGGCGGCTGACCACGGCCATTGCAGTACCTGGCTCCCCATCCTCCACCGTCTCTACGTTGAGACAACCCCTTTCGACGGCGAAGTCTTCTGCCTGTCCTGCGCGTCTGGATTGATTCTGCGTGGGATAGGGGTCTTTTAAGTGCAACAAAGCATTCCGCTGGAGATTCCTGGCCCTGTGCTCTGTTCGCGACTCAATATTACGATTCTTCTATGCATGAGGCGATAGTATGGAAAATAATAGTTTGGACAGACAACCTCGAAACTTCCGCAACGGCCCATCGTGTTTGGGATTGTACGACCCGAACTACGAACACGGGGCCTGCGGGGTGGGGTTCGTCGTCAACGTCAAAGGCGTCCAGTCCAACGAGATCCTGCGTCAGGCCTTAACGGTGCTGCGTAACCTGGCTCACCGCGGCGCCATCGGCAGTGACCCCAACAGCGGGGACGGCGCCGGCATTCTGATGCAAATCCCCCACAAGTTCTTTGCCCGTGTGACTGCTGAAGAGGGCTTCCAACTGCCCGAACCCGGAGATTATGGAGTCGGCATGGTCTTTTTGCCCATGCGGCCCGATTTTCGACGGATTTGCGAGTTGCGCATCGAGCGCATCGTCAAAGAAGAAGGGCAACAGGTCCTCGGCTGGCGCACGGTCCCGACCGATTCCAGCAGCCTGGGGCGCGTTGCGGCCGCCGCTCGGCCCTTCGTGCGCCAGGTTTTTATTGCCAGGAATCCGCGTCTACAGGACGCTCTCGATTTTGAGCGCAAACTGTACGTGATCCGCAAACGTGTGGAAAATGAGACCCGTCGCAGCCAGTTCGAGCACGACCTGGGCCAACAGCAATCGACCAGTTGCGGCAGTTTTTACATTGTCAGCCTGTCGCATCGCACCATCGTCTATAAGGGCATGCTCATCCCCTCTCAAGTGGACCAGTTTTACCCCGATTTGACCGCGCCGGATATGGAGACTGCCCTGGCATTGATTCATTCCCGCTTCAGCACCAACACGTTTCCCAGTTGGGAGCGGGCCCACCCATACCGCTACATCATTCACAACGGCGAGATCAACACCTTGCGCGGTAACATCAACTGGGTGCACGCCGGCCAATCTATGTTCAAATCGTCGTTATTCGGCGACGACCTCGAGGACATGCTGCCCATCATCAATCCGGACGGCAGCGACTCGGCTATGCTGGACAACTACCTGGAGTTTTTGGTGCTGGCCGGGCGCTCGTTGCCGCAGGCGATCATGATGATGATCCCCGAGCCGTGGGACAAGCACGACAGCATGAGCGACGAGAAGAAAGCCTTCTACGAATATCACAGCGCGCTGATGGAGCCCTGGGACGGGCCGGCAACGGTGAGCTTTACCGATGGTAACGTGGTCGGCGCCGTGTTGGACCGCAACGGGTTGCGCCCTTCGCGCTATTACGTGACCAAGGACGACCTGGTGATACTCTCCTCCGAGGTCGGCGTTTTGGACGTCCCGCCCGAGCGCGTGCTATACAAAGGCCGGCTGGAGCCGGGGCGTATGCTGCTGGTGGACACTCAGGCCGGACGCATCATTAACGACGAGGAACTCAAGCACCAGATCGCCACCGAGCATCCTTACCGCCAGTGGCTGGACAAATACATGGTCGACCTGGAAGCCCTGGCCGATGCGCCGGCGCCGTCCGTTGGCGAGCATGACCGCAACGACCTGATTCGCCTGCAGCGGGCGTTCGGCTACACCTACGAGGAGTTGCGCCTGGTATTGGGGCCGATGGCCGAAGACGGGATCGAAGCGGTCGGCTCTATGGGCGCCGACACGCCGCTGTCCGTGCTGTCGGACAAGCCGCACCTGCTGTACAACTATTTCAAGCAGCTCTTCGCCCAGGTGACCAATCCGCCCATCGACGCCATCCGCGAGGAGTTGATTACCTCGACCATGGTGTTGCTGGGCACGGAGCAAAATCTGTTGGATCCCCAGCCCGAAAGTTGCCGCCAGATCAAGCTGGCGCGGCCGATTCTGACCAATCGCGAGCTGGCCAAGTTGCGCGACATCGACCTGGCCGGCTTCAAATCGCAGGTGCTGCCGATACGCTTCCCGGTGGCCGATAGTGAAGCCGGTCTGGAGCAGGCGATGACGGACCTGTACCAGGCGGCCGACCAGGCGGTGGCCGGCGGCGCGAATATCTTAATCCTGTCCGACCGGGGTGTCGATAAGAAGAATGCACCCATTCCGGCCCTGCTGGCCGTGTCCGGCTTGCACCACCACCTGATCCGGTCTGGCACGCGCACCCAGGTATGTCTGATCGTCGAATCGGGTGAGCCGCGTGAGGTACATCATTTTGCCACCTTGATCGGCTTCGGCGCTTCGGCCGTCAATCCTTACCTGACCTACGACACCCTGCACGACATGATCGAACAGGATTTGCTGACCGGTTTCAACTACGAGACGGCCGAGCGGCAGTATGTCAAGGCAGCCGTCAAAGGCGTGGTCAAGACGGCCTCCAAGATGGGTATTTCCACGCTGCAAAGCTACTGCGGCGCGCAAATTTTTGAAGCCGTGGGGTTGAACCACCACGTCATCGACCGCTACTTCACCTGGACCTCGTCGCGGATCGAGGGCATTGGCCTGGACGTCATCGCCCGGGAAGTGGAGATGCGCCACCAGCGCGCCTTCGACGCGCGCTTTTCGGCCGAGCCGGGGCTGGACGCCGGTGGAGACTATCAGTGGCGGCACAACGGCGAGCACCACCTGTTCAACCCGCAATCGATTCACCTTCTGCAGTACGCCTGTCGCCAGGGCGATTACGGAGCCTTCCGGCAGTATTCCGACCTGATCAACGACCAGTCGCAGCGTTTGGGTACGCTGCGCGGGCTGTTGGAGTTTGTGGAGGCGGAAACGCCGGTGCCGTTGGACGAGGTCGAGTCGGTCGAGTCGATCTGCCGGCGCTTCAAGACCGGGGCCATGTCGTATGGCTCGATCAGCAAAGAGGCCCACGAAACCATGGCGATCGCCATGAACCGTATCCACGGCAAGAGCAATACGGGTGAGGGCGGCGAGGACCCCTCCCGCTTTGAGCCCGACGAAAATGGCGACAACCGTTCCAGCGCCATCAAGCAGGTGGCGTCCGGCCGATTCGGCGTCACCAGTTATTACCTGGTCAATGCCAAGGAACTACAGATCAAGATGGCTCAAGGGGCCAAACCGGGTGAGGGCGGGCAATTGCCCGGCCGCAAGGTGTATCCGTGGATTGCCGAAGTGCGGCATTCCACGCCCGGCGTAGGCCTGATTTCGCCACCGCCCCATCACGACATCTATTCGATCGAGGACCTGGCGCAACTGATCTACGACCTGAAGAACGCCAACCCGGAAGCGCGTATCAGCGTCAAGCTGGTCTCGGAAGTCGGCGTGGGCACCGTGGCTGCCGGGGTGGCCAAAGGCCGGGCCGACGTGGTGCTGATCAGCGGCTTTGACGGCGGCACCGGGGCGTCACCGCGCTCGAGCATCAAACATGCCGGCCTGCCCTGGGAACTGGGGGTGGCCGAGACGCACCAAACCCTGGTCCTGAACGACTTGCGCAGCCGCATCGTCATCGAGACCGATGGGCAGCTCAAGACCGGGCGCGACGTTGCCGTGGCGGCACTGCTGGGGGCCGAGGAATTCGGCTTCGCCACCGGGCCGTTGGTGGCGCTGGGGTGTATGATGATGCGCGTCTGCCACCTGGATACCTGCCCGGCCGGCATCGCCACCCAGAATCCCGAGCTGCGCCGCAAGTTCGCCGGCGATCCCAATCACGTGGTTAACCTGATGCACTTCATCGCACAGGAAATGCGCGAACTGATGTCCCGGCTGGGTTTCCGGACGGTGAACGAAATGATCGGCCGGACCGACAGGCTGCGATTGCGCAGCGACATAACCCACTGGAAAGCCAAATATCTCGATCTGTCGACCATTCTGTACCAGCCGGAGGTCTCGCCCCAGGTCGGGCGTTACTGCCAGATCAAGCAGAATCACGACCTGGACCAATCTCTCGACCAGCAGGTGTTGTTGGAGCTGTGCCGGCCGGCCCTCGAAAATGGGGAGCCGGTGTACGCCGAAATGCCGATCCGCAATGTCAATCGGGCGGTTGGCACGACGCTGGGCAGCACCGTTACCCGCAAGTATGGGGCCGATGGGTTACCCGAAGACACCATCCGCCTCAAATTCAACGGCTCGGCCGGCCAGAGTTTCGGCGCCTTCACGCCGCAGGGGTTGACCCTGATTCTGGAGGGCGATGCCAATGACTACACCGGCAAAGGGCTTTCCGGCGGCAAGGTCATTGTCTACCCGCCGCGGGAATCGACCTTCGAGGCCGAGGACAATGTTGTGATCGGCAACGTGGCTTTCTACGGTGCTACCGGCGGCGAGGCCTATATCCGCGGTATGGCCGGAGAACGGTTCTGTGTCCGCAATAGCGGCGCCCTGGCCGTGGTCGAGGGGGTTGGTGAACACGGCTGCGAGTATATGACCGGCGGGCGGGTGGTCGTCTTGGGCCGCACCGGACGCAACTTTGCCGCCGGCATGTCGGGCGGCGTCGCCTACGTGTTGGACGAGGCCGGAGACTTCCGCCGACGCTGCAATTTGGAGATGGTCCAGCTCGAGAAGCTGGAAGACCCTGAGGAGATTGCGGCGGTGCGCCAACTGATCCATAACCACGCCACCTACACCAACAGCCCGGTGGCCGCCCGAGTGCTATCCCAATGGGCGACAGTGGTTCCCAAGATCGTCAAGGTGATACCGCGTGACTATAAACGTATGCTGGAAGCGTTCGAACGGGTGGCGGCGGCCGGCATGAGCGGCCAGGAAGCAGTGATGGCTGCGTTTGAGATGAATAAGAATGATCTGGCTCGCGTTGGTGGCAACTGAGCCGGTAGAGGTTCAGCCGGACTGGCCGGCGCGTTTCGAGCCAAGGAGTAGGCGAGTATGGGAAAAGCGACTGGATTTTTAGAATATCAACGTCAACTGCCGCCCGATCGGGCACCCGAGGAACGGGTGAACGACTGGCAGGAGTTTCATTTGCAGATGCCGGAGGAGAATTTGCGCCGGCAGGCCGCCCGCTGCATGGATTGCGGCGTACCTTTTTGCCATACCGGATCGCTGCTCAACGGAGCGGCGGTCGGCTGCCCGCTCAACAACCTGATTCCCGAATGGAATCACCTGGTCTACCAGGGACTATGGGAGCTGGCCCTGCAGCGGTTGCACCTGACCAACAACTTTCCTGAGTTCACCGCCCGCGTCTGCCCGGCGCCCTGCGAAGGATCGTGCGTGCTGGGCTCGATCGAGCCGGCGGTGACCATCAAGAGCCTCGAGTATGCGATTGTCGAAAAGGGGTTTGAGGAAGGCTGGGTTATCGCCCGCCAGGTGCGGCGCAAAACCGGCAAACGTGTCGCGGTTGTCGGGTCCGGGCCGGCCGGATTGGCCTGTGCCGATCAACTGAACGCCATGGGACATACGGTAACCGTGTTCGAGCGCGCCGACCGAATCGGCGGGTTGCTGACCTATGGCATTCCCAATATGAAACTCGACAAGGGAGTGGTCCAGCGGCGGGTCGATCTGATGGCCGCCGGCGGGGTCGAGTTCGTCACCAATACCGACGTTGGGACCACCTACCCGGTGGACAAATTGCGCGACGAATTTGACGCGGCGGTTCTGTGTTGCGGGGCGACCAAACCGCGCGACCTGAAGGTAGAAGGCCGGGACTTGTCGGGCATACACTTTGCCGTTGATTTCCTGACGGCCAGCACGCGGCGCGTGCTGGGAGTTCAAGATGACCCGGTCGCCGGCGCAGAGTTTGATGCAGCCGGCAAGGACGTGATCGTAATCGGCGGCGGCGACACCGGCACCGATTGTGTGGCCACCAGCCTGCGCCAACATTGTCGCAGCGTGGTCCAGTTCGAGATTTTGAGCCGGCCGCCGCGAGGAAGAACGGAGGCCAACCCGTGGCCCCTCTGGCCGCAGATTTATCGCACGGACTATGGCCAGGAGGAAGCCGCCGCCGTCTTCGGCGCCGACCCGCGCCAGTTCTCGATTATGACCAAGCGCTTCGAGGGCGACGAGGCCGGCCGCGTTAAGGCCGTGCACACCGTGGCCGTGGAGTGGCGCACCAATGGGGACGGTCGACCCTCGCCACGCGAAGTGCCCGGTACCGAGCGCGTGTGGCCGGCCCAACTGGTCCTGCTGGCCATGGGGTTCCTGGGACCTGAGGATTACGTGGCCGACCCGTTGGGCCTGGAGCGCGACCAGCGATCCAACGTCAAGACGGCCCGGGGTGCCTATGCCACCAATCTGCCCGGCGTTTTCGCCGCCGGCGACATGCGCCGCGGACAAAGCCTGGTGGTGTGGGCGATTCGCGAAGGTCGTGAGGCCGCCGAGGCCTGCGATTCGTATTTGGCCGACCTGCCCGGCGAAGAATAAATAAGCCCGTTCGACAAACCGTTGCTGAATCAATCCAAAAAAGAAAGCGCCACCGGGAAAAGGTGGCGCTTTCGCGTATTTTCGAGCTATTCCATACTGTATCAAGCGGGTGTCGGCACAGCCTCAGCCGGTTCGACCATTCCTCTCAAGACACGTTCCATCGTCATTACGTGGCTGCAGACGCCGCGTGTATTAAAAAACTCACAATCACAAGTCCATTTGCCTCGGTCATAGGTGACGGCGTGGGGCTTGTGGTCGCCGTTGAAGGATAGCTTGAACTCCACGAAGTTGATGCGGTCAGGCTCGTCCGCGTATCGCATAGCCTTCTCAATCTTACTGATCATACTCGAGTCCATAATTTACCACTCCCTTCACACGATTTGATGGTCAGATTGGAAACTGGGGCCAGTTTGCCCAGATACAAAAAAGCACTCGGGTATCTGTTACACCCGGGTGCTTCCGCCAAAAGCTTTCAGTTTGTACAGAGCTGCGTAGCTCATAATCTGACGTCCTCCATACTTGACTCAGTATACACCCCCTATGCGCAAGCTGTCAACCCTGTTTACCCGACGCCCAGCCTACGGCGTGAAGTCGCTGGGCGTCGGGGGGTATGGCTTCAATTGTGGCGAAATGCTTTCTGGCGGATTAGGCGCCGAATTTGGTCAACCGGCCGGCGTGGGCCATCGCCAACGGCATCAGGTCGACGTGGCGGATCTGGCCCAGGCTGCCGCCCAGGCAGGCTGTTTCGCCGAATTGTGTCACCGAAGGCGGGTTGACGCGCGCCGTCTTGGCCGACAGCAAAACGGGCAGCGGATGCCAGCTATGGCTCTTGAGCAGGCAGGGCGTCGAGTGATCGCCGGTAATGACCAGCACGTCCGGGTGAAGATCGAGAAGGGCCGGCAAAGCTTCATCGACCATTTCAATCACGTGCTTCTTGGCCTCGTAGTTGCCGTCCTCGCCCGAGCTATCGGTCTTTTTGATGTGCACGAAGAAGAAATCGTACTTGTCCCAATTCTGCTTCACCGTCTCAAATTCATCGGCCGGCGTTTCGCCCAGCGACGGCACAATGTCCATTCCCACCAGGCGGGCAACGCCTTTGTACATCGGGTAAACGGCGATGGCCGCGGCGCGCAGTTTGTAAACGTCGGGGAATTTGGGTAGGTTGGGATCTTTGGACAGGCCGCGTAGGGTCAGCATGTTGGCCGGCGGGTGACCGGCCAGTATCTTGCCCGCCTCAGCAATCCATTGATTGATGAGCTTGGCAGTCGGGTCGGCATCCGGATGGCGTGCCACCGCCGGCAGCGGGGCCACGCCGGTCCGCTGCGGGTCGGTGTCGTGGATGTCGCCGACCAGGCCCTCACCCCGCAGGACGAGGGCGAAGCGATATTCTTTGACCGGCTCGACGAACGTCTGCACGCCGGGCAGCTTGATGCCGCGCAGCATCTCGACCCGTTTGGCGCCTTCTTCCGTCGGAATACGGCCGGCGCGGCGGTCGGTGATGCGGCCCTGGTCGTCGACGGTACAGAAGTTACCGCGGGCGGCCACGTCATCGGGCTGCAGGTCGAAGCCGATGCCCAATGCTTCCAATACGCCGCGGCCGATCTCGTACTGGAGCGGATCGTAACTGAAAAGGGCCAGGTGACCCGGACCGCTGCCCGGCGAAACACCTTGGGCAACCGGCACGCTCAGCCCGCAGGCTGAACGTCTGGCTAGCGCGTCCATGTTGGGCGTGTGAGCGGCCTCCAATTCCGTTGGGCCGCCCGGTTCACTCGCCAAGCCGCCCAGGCCATCCATTACCAGCAGCACAATTTTGCCATCACCCTTGATAGACAGGTCCTTCATAAGATCGATCGTATTCATGACGCCCTTCCTTTTCTGTATGTTGTCACCAAAACTGGTGGAAAACGCTGGTCCACGACTGGACAGTTTTGATTTTACTCGCGACCGGATATCCTTCCAAACCGCCGGATGTGTCCTATTCTTGGAGTAGATGACCAAAAGAGTCGGCGGCCGGCTTTTCTCTTCATATTACCTGATTCTAACCGCTTCTTAACACATTATGCGAGCGGTCTCTCACGGACTTACTTCGCAGACAGGCCCTGACTCGGTCCAATTTCTCCAACAAAAGATTTGGGTCACGCCCCAAACCGGTCGCTGACGCCGTGAATCGGCGTTTTCAACAATGCGTAAGCGCGACCTGAATCGAGCGTACAATCCAGTGGTCGCTTCAATCCGCTGGCGGCGCTGGATGCCGGTCTGATTTGGTTGGTATCCAGATCGAAGACCCGTGCCAGGTGTTGGCCGATTTCGTAGCGGTTGGTGACCTCCGGCCCGGCCAGGTGAAGCAGGCCGGTGGTATCCAACCCGGCCAGTTCCAGCAGCGCCGTTGCCAGTTCATCGCCCCAAATCGGGCAGCGCAATTCATCCACGAACAGGTTACGCGGCTCGCCGCGCCGTACGCCTTCCAGGATCCAGCCAAAGTGACGGCCGATCGGGTCCAAATTGAGGATCAGCGACGTGCGGACAACAACCACGTTGGCCTGCAGCGAGAGCAACGCCTTTTCCATGTCGACCTTGGCCTGGCCGTAGCTCATGATCGGGTTGGGGATGTCTTCTTCCCGGTAGGATCCCTTGCGCCCGTCGAATACCAGGTCGGTCGACATCACGATACAGCGTGCCCCAACGGCCTGGCCGGCTTGCACGACGTTGATGCCGCCCCGGATTATCTTATCGGCCAGGGCGCTTTCAGATTCTCCCGACCCGCGGCTGCGATCGCTGACGGCCGCGTGGATGATGGCCCGCGGCCTGACCCGTGCCACGAGGTCTTTCACCGCCGGCGCATCGCGGACGTCCAGTTGATGCCAGCGGCCGGGTGCGGTTGCCGGTGGGCGGCTGCAATAGGTGGCGTCGACTGCCCACTCGCCGGCAGCCGTCACCACCTGCCATCCTAATTCGCCGCTGCCGCCGATGACCAGCAACCGCCGGGTTTCACTCGTCGGGTTCATCCGGGTTCTCGAAAAGGATTTCGTTTTCCAGGTACGCCAGGCCCACCTGGGCGGCGGCTTGCGCTGCCGCCTGCTTGCTTCGGCCGGTGCCTTCGCCGTAGATGCGGTCGTTGATGACCGCCGCCACGGTGAACTCCCGGGCGTGGTCCGGCCCGCGTTCCTCGATAGTGCGATAGGTGGGCGTGGCCTGCAGGTATTTTTGGCTCAGTTCCTGCAGCTGGCTCTTGGCGTCCCTGTCTCCCTCGCTGGCGATCACCTCTCGAGCGGCCGGCACCAACGTCTTCAAGAAGAAGCCTCGGGCCGTGTCCAGCCCCTGGTCGAGGCAGATTGCGCCGATCAGGGCTTCGTAACAGTCGCATAGTATGGCCGGCCGGCTGCGTCCGCCGTTTTCCTCTTCACCGCGGCCGAGGTTGATGAATTGTGCCAGGCGAATCTGTTGCGCAAAACGCGCCAGGGTCTCGGTGCGCACCAGGGCCGCCCTGAGGCTGGTCAGTTGTCCCTCGCGCATTTCGGGGTAGTGGTGGTATAGATAGTCGGCGGCCACGTAGTCGAGAACTGCATCACCCAGAAACTCGAGTCGCTCGTTGTCCTCCAAAGGGAAGTCAGGATTTTCGTTGATGTAGGAGCGGTGCGTGAGGGCGCGCAGGAGTAAGGTCTTGTCCTGGAAGACGACGTGTAAGCCGGCTTCCGCCTTCGCCAAATCGATCATGTTCACAAATCCTCTCAGGTATGCTTGCTTGAACAGCAAACTGAGGAGGCCGCAGCCATCGAGATCTGGCGCTCAATAGCTGCGGCGCCACCAGTTCGTTGCCAGTATATCACAGGCTGCCTGCCCATCGCAAGGGGCTTCCTCAATCCCTGGCCGGGAAATTGGACCGAGTTGCGGCCTGGCTGCAAAGCGTGTGGGTGGGAAATCTGCTCACGACAAGGCGCAAGAAAAACCGGCTGCCGGCCTGCACGGTCATCCGCCAAAGACATAGGATACACGCTGGCGACAAGCAGGTCTTGGCTAATGTCCCTACCTGTGGTTTAATGGGTGCTGGCAGACTTCCGCGGGCGGTGAGGCGTCCGGCGGCGGCGATCCCCGACAAATTGGTGACCCATCCGTCCCCCAACAAGCGACGGCTAAGGCAAAAGACATGATCTACACCGTGACGCTGAACCCGACACTGGACAAGACGCTGAGCGTGCCCGAACTGAAACCGGGTCAGTTTCACCGGGCCAAGGTCATCCGTAAGGACCTGGGCGGCAAGGGCATCAATGTCTCCCGCGCGCTGCAGGCGCTGGGCATACCCAGCGTGCTGACCGGTTTCCTGGGCGGGCCGACGGGCAAAGTGATGCAAACCGGCCTGATTGAAGCCGGGCTGGATGCGCGCTTCATCGAAATCGAGCAGGAAACCCGCCAGAAGTTGACGTTGCTGGACGAGGCCCGTACCCAGTATACGGAGATCAACGAGCCCGGTCCGGCGGTCGAGGCCGATAAGCTGTCGGCCATGTTATCGTTGGTGCAGCAATCGGCGGCTGAGGGTGATTATTGGGCTTTGTGTGGCAGCCTGCCGCCCAATGCGCCTGTGGAATATTACGCGACGCTGATTGACCTGGTCCAGGCCAAAGGCGGCAAGGCTTTTCTCGATACCAGCGGGGCCGGCCTGCAAGCCGGCATCCAGGCGTTGCCCTTTGGCGTCAAGCCCAATTCCGAGGAGGCGTCGGCGCTTCTGGGCACCAAACTCACCAGCGACGAGGATCACTACCAGGCTGCGCGCGATTTGCGGGCCAGGGGATTGCCGCTGGTGATGCTGTCGCGCGCGGCGCAGGGTGTGATTTTGGCCTATGGCCGGGAGCTGGTCAAAGCGACGCCGCCGGCGGTGGAAGCCCGCAGCCCGGTTGGGGCCGGCGATTCGGCCGTCGCCGGGCTGTTGTGGGCGCTGACGGACAACTGCGGCGCGGCCGAAATGGCCGCCCGGGCCGTTGCCTGCGGTACGGCGGCGGCTATACAGGAAGGGACCGGCGTGGGTGACCGGTCCCTGGTCGAATCACTGCTCAAACAGGTGTCTGTAACCGCCGTGTGACCCAAGCCTGTGCGTTGGCAGACCGGGCTGTGTCTCCCGGCGAGCCTATTTCCTCTGCCAGTCAGGGTCCGTCTGCAGTGCGTAGTAGTGTTCGCGCACCAGGCGCGCCAGTTCCTCATCCGGCTGGATAGCGCATACGCCGGCCAAAACAGCGTCCAGTCCCTGGTCGGCCAACCTGGCCTGCAACTCCTGGGCGTGAGGGTCATCCGGAAAATCGTAGGCAATCGCCGCCGCGATGCCCCAGGCCAACCCCTTGGGCTTGATGTTGTGTTTCTGGGCCAGGCGGGCGGCGCCCACCAACCGGTCCCCGGGGGCCAGTTTTCGCAGCGGGTCGCGCGCCAGGCGGCTGATCGGGTCCGCCAGGGCGCGGTTGGCGAAGCGGTCCAGCAAATACTGCACGTTTTCTGAAAGCGCCACCGCATCCAATCCGTGTTCGGCCATCAGCGCCCGGCTGGATTCCGTCAACGCCTGGTTGAGCAGGGCGTACACAGCCGAGTCCAGCAATGCCTCGTAGCCGTAACCGTAACCGCGCAGGTAGCCCAAATAGGCCAGCATGGCGTGGCCGGCATTGTGGATGTACAGCTTGCGTTCGACGTAGGCGATGAAGGGCGCCACGGGCCACATCCCGACGATGTCCGGGATCTCACCGGCGAAGGCTTCGCGGTCGACCGGCAGCACTTTGTACGGCTCGGCGACGATCAGGGTCGGGTCGGCGGCGCGCTGTTCGGGTGTGGGCACGGGCGACATGCGGGCGATGACCGCCGACACGAAACCCACCCGCGCCGGCAGGTGCGATCTCAGCTCGGGCGCCAGGGCATCGCGCACGAAACCGCCCAGTTGTTCCGGCGCATCGTGCAGGTTTTCGCACAGGATGATGTTTTGCGGCTTGGATTGACCGGACTGCCAGCGCCTGGCCAGCCCGGCGGCGATGGGTTTGGCAATCGCCGATAGGGCGCGTGCGCCGACGGCGGTTGCCAAAATGTCGGCCTGCGCCACCTCGGCGGCTACCCGCTCGGTGTCCAGCCCACTGACGGCGCGTACCGGCGCGATGGTCAGGTCTTCCGTCTTCTGCAGGCTGGCCAGCCGCAGCGTGTAACCACCCTGGTCGGAGAGTGCGTCCACCAACGTCTGGTCCACGTCGACGAAAACGACCTGGTAACCCGACTCGCTGAAAAGCTGGCCCATAAATCCCCGGCCGACGCTGCCGGCTCCAAAAATTACAGCCACAGGTTTCTGATCTTGTTTCATCTGCAAACGTTCTCCAGGTTTGGATTGTGTTTCAGGCCGGCCGGCTCCTGCCGGTTCACTCGCCGGCCACGGGAATGTGATCGCCTTCTATCCAGCTTTGGCCGTCGGGACCGACCTCTTTCTTCCAGATAGGGACAATCTCTTTCAGCCGGTCGATGGCAAAGCGGCAGGCTTCGAAGCAGCCGTCGTCACGGTGCGGGCTGGATACTGCAATCACGGCCGCTACCTGGCCGACGTCCAGGTGGCCGATGCGCTGTACCATAGCTACTTCCACAATTTTGGGCCACCGGTCGTGGGCTTCCTGGGCGATCTGGCGCATTTTGCTGCCCGCCATCTGCTCGTAGGCTTCGTACTCCAGGTAATCGACCGCCTTGCCGCCGGTTTGATTGCGCACCACGCCGACGAAGGTGGCTACCGCGCCAGCTTCCGGCCGCGTGACGGCCGACACGACCTCATCGACCGAAATGGGATCGAGGGTAATGCGGAACAGGTTATTTCCGCCGCTGACCGGCGGAAAGAGGGCTACCTCGTCGCCTTGTTGCAGGGGTGTGTCGTAGGGGACGAATTTCTGGTTGACCGAAGCGATGAAAGACTTGCCGGTTTCGGTCAATTTGGGGTATTCCTGCTGCAACTGGTCGAGCAGGTCTTGAATACTGGTGCCTGTTTCGACTTCCCGTTCCATCTTGCCGACGCCAACCGCTTCCCTAAACTGGGCAAACAACTTGATAGTGATGCGCATCTTCATTCTCCCACCCATTGACCGCTTTTGCCGCCGCTCTTTTCGACCAGCCGTACGGCGTCCAGTTGCATTCCCCGGTCAACGGCCTTGCACATATCGTAGATTGTCAGGCCGGCCAGAGCGACGGCGGTCAGGGCCTCCATCTCGACGCCGGTCTTGCCGGTGGTACGCACGGTGGCCGTGATGGTGATGACGGCCAGGCCGGTTTCCTCGGCCGGCGACGGCTCGGGCGCAAATTCGAGCTGGATGTGGTTCAGTAACAGGGGATGGCACATTGGAATCAACTCGTGCGTGCGTTTGGCGGCCATTATGCCGGCTACCTGGGCCACGGCCAGCACGTCGCCTTTGGGCAGCCCGCCCTCTTGAATGAGCGCCAGCGTGCTGGGCTTCATCAGCACCCGCCCGCGGGCAACCGCCTGACGTTGGGTATCGGCTTTGTCGCCGACGTCCACCATTCGGGCGTGTCCCTTTTCATCGACGTGACTTAGTTTCAACGGGCTTGCCTCACTTCTTGGGCTTGCAGACAGCGGCGCATTTCGGCCTCCAGCGGTGCCCGGTCGACTCTGGAACTCAGGTCGATGCTCAACGGGGCCACCGATACAACCTCGTCGACGGCCAGCGCGCGAATGTCCGAATCCGGTTCCAGGTTGTCGGTGTCGACCTTGACCTCGTAATCGACAAGTTCGGTCCGGTCGGGCGCCAGTTTTCGCCGGGGGATGGATACGTAATACGGCTGGCGCGAGATGCGCGTCAGCCGCCACGGGCTGTCTACGGTACACGTCGCCGGTACGTCGATCTTTAGCACGTCTACGTCGGCCGGCATTTCCTTGTTCAGCATAACCTGGGCGAATTTGCGGGTGAACGCGGCGGCCACAGAAAAATCGACCTCGCTGGACGGTGTGTAGTGGTATTCGTGTGGTGTCTGCAGCGAGGCCGCAATGCCGGGAATACCGGCGCAGGCGCCTTCGATGGCCGCCCCGATGGTCCCCGAGACGGTCACACCGACTCCCATGTTCTCGCCGTAGTTGATGCCGCTGATCAACAGATCGGGCAAGCGGGGCACCAGTTCGACCAGGGCGCGCATCACCGATTGCGCCGGTGTGCCTTGCAGGCTGTAGGCTACCAGTCCGGGACAGTCTACCGGTAGTGTCTCGCGGCGGGCATCGGTCTCCTGGATGTAGGCGGCGGCATAGCTGCGCCCGGCGTTGGAGTATTGCTGGCGTGGCGCAGCCACAAATACGTCCCCCAGGTCGCACACGGCCTCGACGACTGCGTGAAGGCCGGGAGAGTAGATACCATCATCGTTGGTAACCAAAATCAGCGGCCGTGTTTGCTCTTTTCCGTTGCCGTTTCCGGCGCTGTCGCACGGCGTTGTAGTGTCTGTTTGTTTCATAATCTAGTTGTTCTGAGCCTCCATAACAAGCCAAGACGAAAAATTGGTGGGCTCCATATTACCACAAAGCCGGCCTGCCGGCACACGTGGGGAGTGAATAAATGACGCGCCCAACACGGATTCTTGGGCACGACGAGACGAAGCGCTAGCGGTGGTGGTCCAACCAGTTCAGAGCGCCGGCGAAGATCTTTTCCTTGTCCGGGGCTTTATGGATCTCGTGCACGGCGTCCGGCCAGATGACCAGCGTGCACAGGTCTCCCGCCCGGGCGGCGAATTCCCGGCTGGCCTCCACCGAGGTGATCCGGTCGGCCGCCCCATGCATCAACAGCAGCGGGGTCGACGGGCTGTCCGCGTGTTCCAGCGCCCACAGGCCGGAGTCGTAGACGTCGATTCCCAGACGGGCGGACAGCCGGTCGTGGACCAGCGGATCGGACTTGTATTCGCTGACCACCTGATCGTCCCGGCTCAGGTCTTCCGCTTTGAGGCCGTTGGACAGGGTGAAAGACGGCCAGACGTGGCTTAAAATACGCCCGACCAGCATCTTCCACCAAGAGGTAGGTACGGCCGTTCTGAGCATCGGCCCGGTGACGATCGCCCCGGCCAGGCGCGGTTGGCGCCGCAGCAGATAGTTCAGCACCAGGTTTCCGCCCAGGCTGTGACCGTACAGAAACAGCGGCGCTTCAGGATAACGCGAGGCAGCCGCCTGCACCAGGTGGTCGACGTCGCCCATCAGCGCCTCGTAGCTGGGCGAGTGCCCGCGTCGGCCGCCGGACCGGCCGTGGCCGCGCAGATCGAACACCACCACGGCGTAACCTGCCTGGTTGAGGGCCAGCGCCAGCAGTTCGTAGCGTCCCGAGTGCTCACCTATGCCGTGCACCAGGCCGATCACGGCCTTGACCGTACCATCCGGGCGCCAATCGCGGGCGAACAGGGCCAATCCGTCTTTCGTCTGCCGGGAAAACTCGGAATAGGGCATAATCCAAAAGTGACGTCCTTGGTCCGTCTAACCTACACGGCCCAATCGGCGCGGGCGACAAAAATCATCTTTTCGCTGCTGCTATCGAACGGTTCCAGTTCATACGATCCGTAGAGCGCTTCCACCCCGAAGCCGCTGGTGCGCAGCAGCAGCTCCATCTCGAAGCGGTAGACAAAGCGCATCCGGAAGAAAAAATAGGTGCGTTCGGTCTGTCCCCGCTCATCCGTTTCGTCGAAAATGAAGGTGATGTGTTGGGTTTGTTCGGCCCGGTCCAGCCGGCGCGTGTAGGAATGTTGCAGGGTACGGCCGGTGTCCGGGATCTCAACGATGTTCTCGCACACCAACCGGCCGTCACACTCGACCAGCGATTGTGGGTCCGGATGGTAGACGTCGATGACCAGCCGCCCGCCCGGCTTCAGATGCCGGCGAATGGCCTCGAGACAGCGCAGTTGCTGCGACTGATCGTAGCAGTGCATAAAGGTGTTAATGGGAATAAAGGCCATGTCGAAGCGGTCCGGCAACTCGAAATCGGTCAGGTTGCCGGTGACAAGGCTGACAGCTTTCTGAAGCCCGGCTTCTTCCACCTTGTTGCGTGCCACTGCCAGCATAGAGGTCGACGAATCGACGCCGGTTACTGAGTGGCCGGCCTCGGCCAGCGGAACCAGCACCCGGCCGGTACCACAGCCCAACTCCAAAATCGGTCCGCTGCTGACGGCGGCGAAATCGACGTACATCGCCACGTCGTCCTGGCGCTGCCCGTATATCAGGTCGTAATAACGGGCGATTGCCGCATACTCATCCCTGGCGGTCACAGCGTCCACGTCACTCACCTCCTGTTTCCTGTTGCAGCCAGGCGGCCGTCTGCTGCAGAGCCTGCTCGAGGTTTTCCGCGGGTACGCCGCCTCCCGGGGCCAAATCCGGGCTGCCACCGCCGCCACCCCCTACCAATTTAGTGATGCGCTTCAACAGCACGTGCATATCGACGTTCAAATCGGCCGACCGGGCATAGATCAATTGCGCCTTGTCCGGTTTCTTATCCGGCTCGGCGTCTGGCAGCAGCCCCAGCAAAACCACGTTGCCCGGCTGCTCGATGATGCGCTTGGCGATCTTCCGTGCCTCGCCTTGAGTCAGGCCGCTCAATATGTCGGTCACCAGCCGAAAGCCGGCCGCCGGCCGGCCGGTCGAGATAAGCCGCTCGGCTTCCAGGTCGAACAACGTCTGTTGTAGGGCTTCTTTTTCCTTGCGGTCGCTTCGCGCCTGCTCCTCCAGCCGTTCAATGCTCTCGGGCAATTCCTCGACGGCCACCGAAAAACGGCGCGCCAGCTCGTCGGTCAACGCATGCAGAAAACGGTAATGGTCCAGCGCGCGCCGGCCGCACAGGAAAGTCAGGCGGGTTTCACTGCCACGGTTTTCGCGACGCACCAGCTTGATCAGCCCCACTGCGCCGGTCCGGCCGACGTGGGTGCCGCCGCAGGCCGACCAATCGAAATCCTGAACGTTCACGATGCGTATCGATCCGCTGACGCTGGGCCGCTTACGCAGGGGCAGGCCGGCTACCTGCTCGTCGGTGTGGAACGAAACCAGCACGGCACGATCTTCGAAAACGATCTCGTTGGCCAACGTCTCGGCCTCTCTCAAGACCTCATCTGTGAGTGAAGCCGTATTGAGATCGATGGTGCTGTACGTGTCGCTCATGTGGAAGCCGACCGTATCGGCGCCGGCCACCTGCACGAAGGCCTGCGACAGGATGTGCTGGCCGGTGTGCTGCTGCATGAAGTCGAAGCGCCGTTCCCAATCAATAACGCCTTGCACCGGGCCGGGCGGCAACTCCGAATCGGCCGCCAACCAGTGCACGATGGCCCCATCCTCTGCTTCCTCGACGTCCACAACCGCCACTCCGTTGAGCGTGCCCAGGTCGTGCGGCTGCCCGCCGGAGGTGGGATAGAAGGCCGACCGGTCGAGAATCACCGCCAGGCGGTCCGCCGACAGCCTTTGCGAGACAATCTGGGCCTGGAAGTGGGTGAGATAAGCATCGCCGTAATACAGGTGCTCGGTCACGGTTTCATTACCT